>NZ_JBSSDI010000011.1:0-83425 GCF_054060575.1 Thermostichus sp. MS-CIW-15
TACAACTCTTTGCCGCAAATCCAAAGAATGAGTCGGCATTCCTTTCTCTCCTTCCTCTTGAATACCTGTACCCTATTTTAAATTAAAAGGCTGTACCTAATTTATGGTGAAAAACCCGACGGGTGGAAACCCTCTGGAAAGCGTGTCAAGCGGGGCCTGTACCAAACGGCAAAGGGGTGGTTGGTTAACGCTGAGGCAAATGCTGTCGCCAACCTGCTTAAGAAAGTCAGCAGAACCTTGGAGCTTTGCGTGAAGGAACTTTCTAGAGGCGCTTTGACAACGCCGTTACGGGTTCTTTTGTGGACTGCGTAAGAATCCCCCGCCTTCAGGCGGTGGGAGTGTTAAATCCAGCTACAATTGCTGTGTAAAGCCCCGCTTTAGGATCAACGCCGCTGGCAATGGCAAAGGCAAGCGCTAGCGGCAAAGCCACCACTGCTGTGGTCAAGCCGCCCATAAGGTCGCCGTGCCAGCGCGCCAAAAGCTTTTTCCACCCTTGGCCTGCGTCATCCGTAGCCACAGTTGGCTGACTCACCACAGCTACTCGAACACTCCTCAGTTGCCGATAAGTCCTTTCAAAGGGTAACATAGTGTTTACAAATGTGTATACGGACTCAATGGCACCGGGGAAGGTGTAGCGTCGCTGAGTGCCTCAGCGGCAGTTGACGGATAAAGCCAGAGTGTGAGCAGCCGATCGTAGGCCCAACGATGGTTTAGAATATTTTTAGAATCTGGTCTGAGGTTGCGGGGATCCTAAAGACGCCCAGCTCGGCGGTTTTATTCCGTCGTTTCTTCTCCCCTTTCCCTTCAGCTCCCTCTGTAACTTAGGAGATTGCTATGGCCGTTCCTAGTGGTCTTTCCAGCCCGCTGCCGGAGCAAGAAACCTCTACGGGACAAGGAAACGGTCTGAACTTGGCTCCTCGGCCTGCCGACCCGATCCTGCCGGCTGCTCTAGGGTCAGGAGAGAGGTCCGGCCCGCCGGTGTTTCCTAGCCCTGTCAAGTTCAGCAAGATCGAGATCGACAACCGCCCGGTGGGAGCTTCCACCCTGAAGGTAGTGGATTACTTTGCCGATGGCCGTCCGGTTGCTGCTGCCACTCTGAAAGTTGTGGATACCTGGGGCGAGGGGCGCCCAACGGTGGCTTCCGGCGTCAAATTTGTCCATGACCCAACCCTCAACCGGCCGGTGATGGCGGACGGCCTGAAAATTGCCAAAACTTTCCTGGGAAATCGCCCTATTGAGGCTAGTCCCCTTAAGGTGTTGCGTTAGCCGGCATCCCTGACGAGGGCCAGGGATCCCCCTGCTAACCTGAGTGGGGGAGACGTGACAGCGGCAAATATGGAGATCCTGGCGGCTTTGGTGGGGTTGCTGGCGGGCTTGGGAGGAGGGGCAGGCTACCTGGCAGATCAGGCGGCTCGGCAGCTTTTGCTCGCTCAGCTCGATGGGGTAGAGGTTTTGGAGGTGCGCATCCAAAGCCGCCCTAACTATCGTTTTTTGAGCGGCCAGGCGGATCGGTTGTTGGTTGCCGGGCGGGGGCTGTACAGGGCTCCGTTTCCGCGCATAGAGCTGCTGGAGCTGGAAACAGATCCGGTGGCCATTGACCCCTCTTTTTTCCGCGGGGCTCCTCTGCGGCTGGAGCGTCCTCTGCAGGCGGCGGTGCGGGTGGTGGTGCGGGAAGAAGACTTGAATGCTGCCCTCAACTCGCCAGAGGTGCTGAGACAGTTTCAGGATATCCGAGCAGATCTGCCCTTTGGCGGGCTTAGGGACGAACCCCGCCGCTTCGATCTGCGCAAACCCCGGGTCGAGTTTTTGGCTCCTGACCGCCTTCGACTTTCTGCCCTCTTGGTGGAGCAGGAAGGCGGCAGCGAGCAAAAAGACTCCGTCCCGCTGACGCGAGCAGTTGATGTAGTGTTCAACGCCGGGATCCAGGTGGAGGAGGGGCGCCGCTTGCAGCTTCAGGATCCGGAGTTTGTCATCGGCTCTGTGCGGGTTCCCGATGAGATCTCGGCAGCGTTTTTGGGCGGCCTTAACGAGGTGTTTGATCTGCAAGAGCTAGAAGATCTGGGGCTCCTGGTGCGGGTGCTCAGCCTGGAGATAGGGTCTGATCAGGTGCAGGTGATCGGCTTTGTGCGGGTCGAGAGCTTGGAGACCCTGATGGGATCCCGGCGAGCCGCCCTTCCCTAGCAGGGATCCCCGCCCATTGGGGCTAAATCTTCTCGTCGATAGGGTCGTCTTCTGCCAGGAGCTTCTCGATGCGGGCCTCGTCCAGGCGGGAGAGCAGCCGCGCCGCCTCTTGGTTGTCGCGAATGGCTGTGGCCAGCGTGAAGCCAGTTCAAGCTGGCTTGCGCCTGTGCCGGTTTGGGGATCCCCGGCAGGGTGGGCCTTTCTTCGCTACCCTAGAGCTAAGCAAGACAGGGGAATGGCAGCGATGGATCACTACGGAGGGCGTACCGCACAGCTTGGCTCTGGCAAATTGGGGGGGCGACGTTCCCGCCCACGGCGCGACCAGGCCCTGCCCCTGGGGATCCTGGGCTTTTTGCTGGGGGTGGGGGTGATGGGGGGAGCCTGGTGGTACAGCATTGGGCCGCGGCAAACCCTTTCTTTGTACTGGCTGACCACGGCTAACAACTCGATCTACTACGTGCAGCAGGAGCGCTCCGTGCGCGCCTTCGACGCCCAAGAGGCCATCCGTGTGGCTTTGGAAGAGCTGATCGCCGGGCCCCGGGATCCCCACCTCACCACCGCCATCCCTCCCCAGACACGGCTGCTGGATGTGCGGGTGGAAGGCAACGATATTTTCCTCAATTTCTCTTCTGAATTCACGCAAGGGGGGGGATCCACGGCGATGATGAGCCGGATCGCGCAGGTGCTCTACACGGCCACCAGCCAGAACCCCGGCGCGCGGGTGTGGATCTCCGTCGAGGGGCGTGCCCTCGAGGTATTGGGGGGGGAAGGGCTGATGATCGACCAACCCTTGACGCGGGCCTCGTTTGTCCCCAGCTTCCAGCTTCCGGCAGAACCTGAGGCGGAGCCGTCAGCCGTATCGGCCTCTTGAGAGATCATGAACTGGTTCCAACGGGTGGGCAGCAGTTTTCTCCTGGCCGGGCAGGTGACCTTGCACCTGCTGCGGGGCCGCATTCACCGTCGCAACACGCTGGAGCAACTGGCAGCGGTGGGGCTGGAGTCGCTGCTGATTGTTTTGATCACAGCGGTGGTGATCAGCGGCGTTTTCACGATTCAGTTGGCGCGCGAGTTCATCAACTTTGGAGCTTCTTCCCTCATCGGCGGGGTTTTGGCCATTGCCCTGGCCCGCGAGCTGACGCCGGTGGTGACGGCGGTGATCCTGGCTGGACGGGTGGGATCCGCCTTTGCCGCCGAGCTGGGCACCATGAAAGTCACGGAGCAGATCGACGCCCTTTACCTGTTGCGCACCGATCCGGTGGACTATCTGGTGATCCCACGGGTAGTGGCCGCGGGGCTGATGCTGCCGGTGCTCACCATCCTCTCCCTGTTGACGGGGTTGGTGGGGGGGATGATCATCTGCGCGTCGGTTTACAACATTCCTTCCACGGTGTTTCTCACCTCGGCTCAGAATCTCCTGGCCCCTTGGGACTTGATCGTCTGTTGTTTGAAGGCGATGGTGTTTGGGTCTCTGATCGCCATTGTCGGCTCCAACTGGGGCCTTTCCACCAGCGGGGGCGCCAAGGGAGTGGGGCGCTCCACCACCGATGCTGTGGTGACGGCGTTGCTGGGGGTGTTTGTTACCAACTTTCTGATCTCTTGGCTGGCGTTTCAGGGCCCGGGAACTGCCCTCAGCCGCGCCTTCTAGCCACTCAAAAGGGCAAAGGTAGGAGATAGTGATGCAAAATCCCTACGCCCCATTCCTGAGATTTTCTTGGCCTGAGATCAGCCGGGCGCTCAGGATCTGATCCCCCAGCTTGATCTTGCGCAGCACCTCGGTGCCCTCGGTAACATAGCCGAACACGGCGTAGCGGCCATCCATGAGGTTGAGGCCGGCGGGAGTGAGATCCGGCTCGGCCATAAAGATAAAGAACTGAGAAGAGGCGCTGTTGGGATCCTCGGGATAGCGGGCCATGGCCACCGTCCCTTCGGCAGCAAAGGGCAGGGCCGGCTCCACATCCCACAGGCCCAGTTGATCGAAGGTTTGGCCGTAGCGGGGCATTACCTCACCCTTGACCCGGATCTCCATGGGGATGGTGCGGACTCTGCCGGTGGCCGGATCCACATAGCCGTCGGCAGGGCCAGGGGGATCTCCAGCTTGCACTAGGAAGAATTTCTCCACTCGGTCAAAGGTCAGGCCATCGTAGAAGCCCCGCTGCACCAAGTCAGCGAAGTTGCCAGCAGTTATTGGAGCACTATAGCCATCCAGGGTGATCACCATGCGCCCGGCGGTGGTGTTCAGCTCCACTTCTGCCCGGCCCAGGAGCTGCGGCTTGTCGGCGTACTCATCAGGTACCTCGTAGGGGAAGGCCCCCACCCAGTTGTTCTCCAGGGATCCCAAGTCGTCTATGAGGCGGTCGTAGGCGGCGCGGGCTTCCTCCTTGCCCTTGGATTTGCGCTCCGTGGCCTGGCTGATGAGCTGCAACTCCTGGCGTAGGGCGGCTATTGCTTCAGAGGCGGCGGCAGCCTGCTCGGGGGGCAACTCCGCCAGCAGGGGATCCGCATAGCGATCCAGGAGCCGCTCCACCTGGCGCACATCCCCCCGCACCGCCGACCAGCGGTTGTACTTCAGGTCGGCCTCGATTTTGGTGATGGCCTCGTCAATTTCCCAGATCCGACTGTCTTGGATGGGCAGCGCCCGCCGCAAGAGGGTTCGCGGATCCGTAATGGCATCCCCTTGCGGCAGCGCCAGGGCCGGGATCCCCCAGAGCGCCACCACGCAGAATAGAGCAGCTACGTAGAGGCCAATCCGGCAAAGGGATCCCCATTGCCAAAATCCTTGGGCACGCTGCGTCATGGTTCCTACCGACTGCAAAACCACTCCTGTCTCAGCCTGACATCCCACCGTCACAGGCGGCAAGCGCTGTCAAACCTCGATTGAGATTTCAACGACTGGCGTGCTCCACCTGGGGGAAAGCCGTTATCGCTACGCAACGCTTTTGCAACCGCGATAGCAAAGACGGAGTTCTCCAAGGGCATGGCTACACGGCTCTCCTACCTAGGAACGGCGACCTCGAAACGGACGACACCGGCTGATCCAGAACTGCCTCCCCCCACATTCACCACCACCACACCGTTGGGGTTGCTGATGCCCCCACAAGCAGGCGGCACGGCCCCACCCGGCGGAATGAAGGCTCCCCCTCCCCCTGTGCTCACCGACAGGCTGCCCGGCACATACTGCAAGCCAGGCGCCAGGGGATCGCACACCACAAAGGTGGAAGCGGGCGAGTCCAGCAGGAAGTAGATGGCAAACTGCACCCGCGCTCCTGGGCGCACCGGCAGGTTGATGGCCCCCTGCAGGAAGGTGCTGGCTCCGCCTGGCCAAGGGATCCCTGGGTTGTCGTTGGGGTCGGTGGGCTCGTCGAAGAATTCGGGGATAGGAGTTCCGTTGAGAGCGGTAATCCGCTTGACCAGTCGGATCCCTTCTTCTCGGGGTGCTGGTGTTGGGGTTGGCATTGGTGTCGGCGTTGGCGTCGGTGTTGGCGTGGGTGTCGGCGTGGGTGTCGGTGTCGGCGTTGGCGTTGAGGTTGGCGTTGGCGTCGGTGTCGGGGTTGATGCTGGAGTAACTGTGACGGTAATGGTGGCTTCGTTGGAAATTAGATTGTTTGCGTCTTTTACGGTGTACTTAATCGGGGTAGTGGTACCTATGAAGCTAGGCTCCGGCGTAAAAGTGACTTCCCCAGTAGCTAGGTTGACGACATATGTGCCTTCTCCGGAAACTGTCAGAGTAGTTTCCGGATCAGGAGTGGTCGGATCTAGGTCAATGGTACTCGGATCCAAGCTAGAGACATACCCTACATCATTAGACAGAATCGTGATGGTGACCGGTGTATTTTGGGAAGTGGTTGCAGTGTCGTCATTGGCAAGAGGGTTGTAAGCCACAATTCCCCCTCCTGCCGTCATGTCCCAGCCGCCGTTGGTTTGATTCGTATTCTTTGGGAAGGTGTTGAAGTTTTGAATTGAGCCGGTTACATCATTGCCAACCACCGAGTATCCGTAGAATGTTTGATTAGGCGATATACCTAGATCTTGGAAGCTTACAAAAACGCCCGATAGCTTTTGATTGAATACTTTGGACGTAATATTCGTATCTAGGGGCTCGCTTTCACACAGATCGTTATGCACATTTGTTCGAACAAGCTTCGTTCCCTGTGACCAAGTACCTGCTCCAACCGCAACAACTGATCCGTAAGTATAATTTACAGGGTTAGGGTCAAGACTAGTGATAGCGGCTATCTTAAAAGAGTCATTGCCGCCTCTATCCAAAAGGAGAAACCCGATTTTATTTAGATTGGCACTGGGAGCAGTTATGCCGCTTGGAGTAATAAAGTCAACTCTTTCTATGTTATTGTATGTTATTGATATTACGAGTGCCAGAGTCGAGGTTTGTAAAAATATTATCTGTCCCTGCCTTGATAACCGGATTTATAGGATCGATTAAGAGAGCCTGCTCCATAGCTGTAATTCCAAGACTGCCAGGAGTGTCAGGATGAACGACCCAGACAATGTTGCAAGTTCCTGATGCCTGTGGGTTGTTGACTCTTCTTAAAACAACTTGCTCGGTTACACCAATGAGAGAAAGCTTGTTAGTGCCTACTTGGATGTTTGTTAAAACAAAGTTAGCATCCAGGGTGGGCGTGGCGCCAACCTGTAAGGTATGGCGGTAACGATGCTCTACTGATCCTTCGACAAAAATTGTGGGAGTGGCAACAGAGCCGGTCGTAGCCTCTAGAATCCAATCTGCGTTGTATCCAGCATAACCTGTAAGGTTGGTAGAAGCGGCAATGTCAGCTCCTGTTAGATGGGCTAGCTCCTTGATGAAAAGACGACCCTCTGAACCGGATGCCACTTCGCAACCGTAGATCAAGATCTCTGCATCGTCGGTCAGGCTAGATTTCCACTGCGAGAGCAAGCTTGCATATTCTGATAGGTTTTCTAGGTTGAGAATGCTTTTGCCCAACTGTATTGAGCCGGATTGGCCATGAGATAGGATGTGTAAGGCTCTAACCCCTTTTCGACCTCGCAGCACCTCGGCGATCTGCTGGATCCCGTCTTTGTTAGGATCCAAAAGAATAACTTCTGTTCCAGGTCGGATCCCTGCTAGCAAGATCGATAGATCGGGCAAAGCTGGGTCGATAAAGACCAGCTCATCTTGAACAGTATGTTGCAGAGGTATATTGCCCGATGTGGCAGGATTGGCACTCTCCGCCCTCAAAAGAAGAACGAGCAAAGCTGTGGAAACGGATCCCAGAGTGCGGCTGAGAATTCGGAATAGCCCAGCAGATTGCTTAAAGTTGGGCGTAGAAAGTCTTGAGGCCAACATCTAACACTCCTCGCTTTTTCAAGAAATGTCCTCAGAAAAGAAAAAACAGAACTCGATTCCAAACGAGACAGCTACAAATTGTCCACTCTCACCGTGACTGGATTGCTAAATACTAAAGTTCCAGACGACAGACGAACTAAAGCCCTATTGGTGATGACGATGGGAAGGGCAGGAGCCTCGGGAGAAGGTGTTGCTGCTGGCGAAGGAGTTATGGGAACCAGAGGAGAAGCCGGTGGCCGAGTTGCCGGCGGCTCAGGGGGCAGTGGCGGCAGGGTCGGTATCGGGATCCGCAGCCGACAGGGTTGATCGGATTGGTTGCCTTCCGGGGCATAGCAAACTCGAATCAGATCCTCGACAAACCGCAGTTCACTAAAGCTCAGCCGATCCGCTTGCTGGATGATATCGGCAATAATTTCCTCTAGGTTGCGGGCTGTCCTGGAAAGAGGTACGCTGACAAACAAAATGTTCTCCAAATCCCTAAGCTCAGAGGGGGCTAAGTTCGAAAAAGGCACTCGCTCCCGTTGCCGTAACAAGATGCGATAGAGAGCCTCGCTCCAAGGAGAAACATCGACGGCTGCGCTGAAAACAAATCCCCGCAGCGGTGTCGATTGGCCGACCTGCTGTCCCTGCCTGACGAGGTTCGATTGCACCGAAACCAATTTCCCCGGCGGCTGCGTAATTAAGCCGGAAAAGGGGATCGTAAACCGCAAGTTGCTATCCAGGGTGGCAGTGGCTAAGGGGGGAGACAGAATATCTCCGCGGGAGCTTAAGCCGACTAGCTGAACGGGGTTGCCCACTGAAAAGATCGGCCCGCCTGCACAAAGGGCAGCCGTGGATCCCGGGCCACAAAGCTGAGCAAAGGGATCAACGACCAACCCCAGGATGGCAGCCGCAGAGCCTGCAGCGGGATCCCTTGTCGGCAGCCCCGCCCCAGAAGGATTGCTGGGGCCGCTACTACCACAACCTTTCAGAAAAACAGTTAAGTAGCCTGTAAGCGCGGCAGCCAGGCCAAGGGCAGCCGGTCGCCAAAATCTTCTGGATATGCCCAGTCGTCGCAACATATGCTTATGCCTCGCTCTTGATTGCGAATGTTGTCGGCCTGCAGAATGGCCCTAGGGGGATCCCACGGCGAGAACGGCGTCGTTGAAGGGTGTTACCAAGCGGATCCCGTCTCGCTCAACCCTCAGCTCGCCGCTGAGAAGATAAAAACCAACCGGCAGAGGAAGATTGCCCTGTGCCCGCACCTGTAGGCGGTGCTCCCCAATCGCAGCAGGGAATAAATTGGCAAAGGGAGCTTCCAAAGCTTCGGCAAACCGCGCCAACACAAAAGTGCCTTCTGTGGCCGCCGCCAGCCGCTGGAGCTCCAAGAGGTTTAAGTCAACGCCCAGCCCGACCACATACACAGTTAGCTTCTGCCCCCGCTCTCGGGCCAGCGTTGTGAGCTCCCGAGTGGTTTGCTCAATGGAGCGGGTGCTCTCGTTATCGATGCCGTCGGTGAACACCACCAGGCGCCGGTTGAAGGGCTCATTGGGGCGAAAGTCGCTTAAGAAACGCGCGGCTTCCACCGTGGCATCATAAAGGGCGGTGTTCCCACCAGGATTTGCCCGCAGTACCCCCCGCCTCAGCAGTTGCTTGTCGCTGGTGAAGTCTTGCAGCAGTTGGGCCGTGCGCAAGGGCTGGCCGAGAGCGGTAGCGCCAAAACCAGCTCCTCGATTATCGAAGCGGAGCACCGCCCCCAGATCCAGGGGTGTGGCGCGAAATTGATCCAAAAGCCCAAAAACAGCCAAAAAGCGCCGGGACTGGGGATCCAAAACCAGCAGGCTGCCGGAGCCGTCCATGAGAATGGCCATCAGCAAAGGCTGACGGGCCAGCTCCGCTCGAGGATTCTCGATGCGAGTGGGGCTCAGGGTTACTGTGGCTGACTGCGGGATGCCCTGCAGATCGGTTACCCGGTTAACCTGTAGGCTGACCTAGGCAGGGGAAAGCTGGGTGACCGGCTGAGGCGGATCCCCGCTTTGCAAAAGGGCAATGTTGAACTCCATCTCCCCCTGGGTGCCGCTGAAATTGCGCGTCAGAGCCCCATTGAACGTCAGGCGAGTTGGGGATCCCAAAGAAGCAGGGTCGATCCCCGTGCTACTGGAAGAGCCACAGCCGGCTATAGAGATCCCTAGCAGGATCAGGGCAATCACCCAGCTAGTTTCTCGGTTTTCTGGTCTGTTAAGTCGCATTGTCAAGACCTGGCGGGAATTGACTGGAAGCACAGACAAGGTCGAGAGAAAAGGCAAAATCGCGATGTAACGCTACCATAGGGAGAGCCGAAAGAGTATCGTAGAAAGAAACACTTGCAAGTAAAAAAAAGATACTAAAAACTTGTCGATCCTCAGGCGATGGCTTTCAGAGGTGACAGTTTTTTTAAAATAAGCGTCCTTGTTTAACTTTGGCTTTAGAAGCATGGCCCGTGGGGTTGGGGAGCTTCAAGAGGCTTGCCGGCCAGCCTAGAAAAAGCTTGGCAGTCCAGTTTTGCCCCCATCTCCTCTCCCGAAGGCGGGCAGACGCCGCCTGAGGTGCATGGGAACCCGTCCACAGGTGTAAGCTCTAATAGGGATCCCTCTGGGTAGGGATCCCTCTGGGTGAGGAGGACGGTCAAACATGGCGGCCAAGCAACTGAAGTTCTACTGGAGCCCTCAGTACCAGATCTTTAGCTGTGACGGGGCCAAGCTGGAGGGGCACGGCTCCATCCAAACCAATCCCTCGCATGACCTGGTTCACTTGTTCATTGCCGCCAACGGCAAGATGCCTTGGCAGCCGGTAGAAAGCCGCGAGCAAACCTGCTTTGCCGAGTACAACGCTGTGCTGCTGGAGCACCTTTTGGTCAACTGCTTCAACGCGGCAGCGCTGGGATCCATGGCCCCAGAGCAGATCGTTCCGGAGGCGCGAAAGTTTTTGCAGTGGTTTGTTTCCGAGCATTATGCGCCTTTTCCGGTTTCCGAAGAAGAAGCCTTTCGGCGCTTTGCCGAACACTTGGATATCGAGCGCATGGTGCGGCTATTCCCCTACTTCTACAGCCTGCGCGCCTGGGAGTGCTTCAGCCCCACTTACCGCAACGAGGTTTACGATTTGGAATTCACTTCCGAAGACGATCCGGTCAAAGAAGCCCCGGAATGGGCGGCGGATCCCAATATTTTGGAGACCCAAGAGCTGGTGCGGCAAAAGCTCGCCGAAGCTGTGGCGGAGGCAAGATCGATCCGGCCCCGGCCAGAGCCCGTGTTAGCTTCGCCGCTGTTTAACCCCTCAGCCAAGACCAAGCAGAAGAAAGCCGGGCTCGGCTTTAAGCCCATCCCCACCTGTTGAATAGTTGTGGAACCATCGAGCTCCCCTCGTAGAGGGGTTGGGGGTGAGGGGAGAAAACCAAAGCTGACTAGTTTGTGCCGACCACCAAGCGGCAGAAGGCCTTCTTGCCCACCTGCAAAACCCGCCCGTCCAGCTCAGAGGCTTGGGCAAACTCCAGGTCGGGATCCTCCACCTTTTGCCCGTCCAGCCGCACGGCGCCCCCTTGGATTTGCCGACGGGCCTCGGCAGCGCTCTTGCAGAGGCCGGATTCGCGCAGGATGTAGCTCAGTTTTACCGGGTAAGACAAGCACTGGATGGCAAAAGTGGGGATGGATCCCGTTTCAACGAGATTGCCTTGTAACACCAGCGCTTGGGCGGTGCGCTGCGCCTCTTCTGCGGCTTCAGAAGAGTGAAATTGGGCCACGAGGGTCTTGGCCAAGAGGATCTGGCGCTGGCGGGGATCCGCCGGCAGCTCCGAAAGAGGCACTGAGGTGAGCAACTCGAAGTAGCGCTCCACCAGCTGATCCGGCACCTTCTCTAGCTTGGAGTACATGGTGAGGGGATCCTCGGTCAGGCCCACGTAGTTGTTTTTGGACTTGGACATTTTCTGGTAGCCATCTAAGCCCTCCAACAGGGGCACCGTCAGGCAAAATTGAGGGGTTTGGCCCTTCCACAGTTGCAGCTCCCGGCCAACCAGGAGGTTAAAGCGCTGGTCAGTCCCCCCTAGTTCCACGTCGGCTGCCAGGGCCACCGAATCATAGCCCTGCAGGAGGGGGTAGAGAAATTCGTGGAGATAAATTGGCGTCCCCGAGCGGTAGCGCTGGGCAAAGTCCTCTTTGGCCAACATCTGCCCCACCGTCATCTGAGCCTGCAGCTCGATTAGCTCGCTCAAGGTAAGGCGGGCCAGCCACTCGCTGTTGCGGCGCACCTCCAGCCGGCCAGGGGTGGCAAAGTCCAAAATCTTGGCAGCCTGATCCAGATAGGTGCGGGCATTTTCCTCCACTTCTGCCGGCGTCAGACGGGGACGCGCCTCCGATTGGCCAGTGGGATCCCCGACCAGGGCTGTAAAATCCCCGATGAGGAGGATGGCCACATGGCCAGCATCCTGGAATTGGCGCAACTTGCGCAAGACCACTGCATGGCCCAGGTGCAGATCTGGCCGCGTGGGATCGATGCCCAGCTTCACCCGCAAGGGGCGATCGGTGGTGGCCAGGCGCTCCGCCAAGGCTGCCGCTCCCCCTGGGAAGACCTCGGCCACTCCCCGCTGCGTGATCTCGGCGATGCGGGGATCTCCCTGGGCTGACGAGACAGCAGTTGGAAATGTTCTCGAAGTTGGCTCCATCCACTTGGCTCGATGAGCACCATGGGCTATTTTAAGCCCATCAAAACCTTCGGGGTACTCTGGCGACGGGGGATAGAGACTGAGGAGGGCAGCTCCCCTTGGGTCTCACAACTAGCGGGGGAATTCCCAAGGCCATTGGGGAACTACTGGGCCCCCCTTTCATCCCCCCGTGTACGAGGGGACAGAGGGGGGTTCGGGAACGCTTGGGGAGATCTGGCGTAGTGACAAGTAGGTGAAGAAGTTAGTGGCCCGTCACTAATTACTAACCACTAGCCACTAGTTAGTAAGTGCTGTCGTGGAACCAAGAACAAGAATCCCCGCCCTTTAGGGATGGGGGGTATGTCGACGCAGGCTTCATAAAAGCTGCAGAGAAGCAGAAAGCTTTCTCCCCTGCAGACCCTGCCAGGATCAGCCGTAGTATCCCTGGTTGATCCGGTTTTCCAGTTGGTTGGCTCCCTCTTGGTACTCCCCAAACACGAAGTTCTCCGCGTTCGCCTTGATCAAGGCCTTCTGTTGCTCCGTCAATTCTGGGATCTGCAGCATGTCCTCCAGGCTGTTGTAGGGAGCATTTTTTACTAGGATGCGGGCCAGGGTGGGATAGAAGCCGGGCAACTGGCGGTAGTTGCGCAGGATGGTGTTGTTCACGTCGATGGGAGTGTCAAGATGTTTCACCGGCGGCAGCTCCGCCGCCACCGCCGGGATCCCCAAGGGGACCAAGCACAGACAGAGCAGCAACAGGATAGACACCAAGGCGGACAGGAGCCGACGCATAGCACCACCTCTCCAGACAGAGTTGAAAGCAGTCATGACAACGCTCAGGGGATAGGTCGCTAACATTCTCCGACCATTTAGTGTCTCATCCCCGCTCCCCCGAATCGAGACCCAGATTCAAATTTGGATCCCGACAGAAACAATTTTTAACAACTATGATCGGGGAATAGCCTTTTGGCGGCTGACCGACTTTCCATCGCTTTTGTTTTGCCCCATGTCCGACTCCACCATCCTCCATCCCCTCAGCCCCTCTGGACGGGAGACGCCTCAACCCCTCTCTGCCGTCGATGCCGAGCTGGAGCTGCTAGAGCAGCGAGAACTCTTCCTCTGGCGGCACATCGGGCCGGACGCCCAGCAAATCCGTCAGATGTTGCACGCCTTAGGGCTGAGCTCTCTACGGGAATTAGTGGATAAGGCGGTACCGGCGGCCATCCGCAGCAGCCGACCCCTGGGCCTGGGATCCCCCTGCAGCGAGCAACAAGTATTGGCGGAGCTGAGGGCGATGGCGGCCCAGAACCAGGTGTGGCGCTCCTTTTTGGGTATGGGCTATTCCAACTGCCTGACGCCGCCGGTGATTCAGCGCAACATTCTGGAGAACCCCGGCTGGTACACCCAGTACACCCCCTACCAGGCGGAGATCGCCCAGGGGCGGCTAGAGGCCCTGCTCAATTTCCAGACGATGGTGATCGATCTAACAGGCATGGAGATCGCCAATGCCTCCCTGCTGGACGAAGCCACTGCCGCCGCCGAAGCGATGAGCCTGGCCTACACCTTAGCGGGCAAGCAATCCCCAGTTTTTTGGGTGGATCGCGGCTGCCATCCCCAGACCATTGCCGTCGTGCAGACGCGGGCAGAGCCCTTGGGGATCCAGGTGCGTGTGGCCGATCCTTCGCAGTTGGAGCTGGAGAACGGCTTTGGATTGCTCTTGCAGTATCCCAACACCTATGGAGAGATCCGGGATTACCGCGAGCTGGTGGAGCGGGCCCACCAAAGGGGGATGGTGGTGGCCGTAGCTGCCGACTTGCTCAGCCTGACTCTCCTGCAGCCGCCGGGAGAATGGGGGGCGGACATCGTGGTGGGATCCACCCAGCGCTTTGGGGTGCCCCTGGGCTACGGCGGCCCCCATGCCGCCTACTTTGCCACTCGCGAGGCCCACAAACGGCTGCTGCCGGGGCGCCTGGTGGGGATCTCTCAGGATGCTCAGGGCAGGCCGGCCCTGCGCCTGGCTCTGCAAACCCGGGAGCAGCACATCCGCCGCGACAAGGCCACCAGCAACATCTGCACCGCCCAGGTGCTCTTGGCCGTGGTGGCCTCCATGTATGCCGTCTATCACGGCCCCCGAGGCCTGCGGCAAATCGCCGAACGCATCCACCGCCAGGCCCATCACCTAGCGGCCGCGATTCGCCAGCTGGGCTACAGGGTGGGGCCAGAGTATTTCTTCGACACCTTCTGGGTAAGGGCAGCCTCCCCAGAGCAGGTGCAGCAGCTCCAAGAGCGGGCCGCCCAGCGGCGCATCAACCTGCGCCGGATCGACGAGATGACCCTGGGGATTAGCTTGGACGAGGCCACCACCGCTCAGGATCTGCGCGATCTCTGGCAGATCTTTGCCGGCTCTGAAGAGCCAGCCTGGGATGTCGAGGGCCTGGGTTTGGATGCCAACCAAAGCCTGCCCCCCCAGCTCTTGCGCACCACTCCCTACCTCACCCATCCGGTGTTCAACCGCCACCACTCGGAAACGGAGCTGCTGCGCTACATCCACCGCCTGCAGAGCCGGGATCTCTCCCTTGTCCACTCCATGATCCCCTTGGGCTCCTGCACCATGAAGCTGAACGCCACAGCCGAGATGCTGCCGATGACCTGGCCGGAGTTTGCCCAGCTCCATCCTTTTGTGCCCCTGGAACAAGCTCGCGGCTATCAAACCCTCTTTGCCCAGTTGGAGCAGATGCTGGCGGAGATCACGGGCTTTGCCGGCGTCTCCCTGCAGCCCAACGCCGGATCTCAGGGGGAATACGCCGGCTTGCTGGCCATTCGCCGCTACCACCAGGCGCGAGGGGAAAGCCAGCGGCAGGTGTGCCTGATCCCCACCTCTGCCCATGGCACCAACCCCGCCAGCGCCGTCATGGCTGGGATGCAGGTGGTGAGCGTGGCCTGCGACAGGGCCGGCAACATCGACCTCGAAGACCTGCGGGCCAAGGTGGAGCAGCATCGGGAACGCCTGGCTGCCCTGATGATTACCTACCCCTCCACCCATGGGGTGTTTGAGGAAGGGATCCGCCAGATTTGCCAGATGATCCACGAGGCCGGGGGGCAGGTGTACATGGATGGGGCCAACCTCAACGCCCAGGTGGGCCTCTGCCGCCCTGCGGAGCTGGGGGCCGATGTCTGCCACCTCAACCTGCACAAGACCTTCTGCATCCCCCACGGCGGCGGCGGGCCGGGGGTGGGGCCCATTGCCGTTGCCCGTCATCTGCTGCCGCATTTGCCCGGCCACCCCTTTTTGCCCGGCTGCAACGGCCCGGTCAGCGCCGCCCCCTGGGGCAGTGCCAGCATCCTGCCCATTGCCTGGGCCTACATCCGCCTCATGGGATCCGCCGGCCTTACCCTAGCTACCCAAGTGGCCCTCCTCAATGCCAATTACATCGCCAAGCGGCTGGATCCCTACTACCCGGTGCTCTACAAAGGGCCGGGGGGATGGGTGGCCCACGAGTGCATCCTGGACCTGCGCCCCCTCAAGAAAAGCGCCGGCATTGAGGTGGAGGATGTAGCCAAGCGGCTAATGGACTACGGCTTCCACGCCCCCACCATCTCCTGGCCGGTGCCGGGGACAATGATGGTGGAGCCCACCGAGAGCGAATCCCTAGAAGAGCTGGATCGCTTCTGTGAGGCAATGATCGCCATTCGCCAGGAGATTGCTGCCATCGAGCGGGGCGAGATGGATCCCGTGCGCAATCCCCTTAAACTTGCCCCCCACACCGCCGAGGTAGTGGCCGCCGACCACTGGGATCGCCCCTACCCTCGCTCCCTAGCCGCCTATCCCCTCCCGTGGGTCAAGGAGCGCAAGTTCTGGCCCAGCGTCAGCCGCATTGACAACGCCTACGGGGATCGTCACCTGGTGTGCAGTTGTCAGCCCTGGCTGGAAGGCTAACCCTCAGATCAAGCCGCTTGTGGTTTCACTTGGACCAGCTCTGAGCAAGAGGAGAGGAGTTGCTCGGCCTCTTGCATAAGGCGCTCAGTCTCTGGCAGCGAGGCCAGCACCAGGGGCAGCACCTCCTCATCGGCCTTGACGGCATTCTCGGTTTCTTGCAGGAGATTGATCGAGTCCTCGGTAAGCAGGTCAGCCACCTGCGACAGTTGCGCCTTCAGCGAGGCGTTCTCTCGCTCCAATTGCGCCAGCCGCGCTTGCAGGCTATCCACTTGCCGATCTCGCTCTCCCAGGGCTGCTTCCAGCTCACGGTTGCGGGCCTCCAACGCTTGGCGGGCTGCCTCTGCTTGGTTCAGCCGTTCTGTCAAGCTGGCCAATTCCTCCTCCAAACTGGTGAGGCGACTCAACTGTTGCAAAAGTTGGGCATTCTCTGCTTCCAGTTTTTCAATCAACGCCTGACCGCTCAACAGATCTGCTTTGGTGGACTCCAGCTCGTGACAGACTTGGTCATAGTTGGCAATCAGCTCGCCCAGCCGAGCTTCTCTCTCCCGAAGTTCTTCTCGCAGGGAACGGACCAAGCGATCCCTTTGTTCGACGCCCTGTTGTAACTGTTCGACGTCCTGCCGCAGGATAGGCAGTTCATCCAAAGCTTTCCGGGCCGTGACCAGAAGCCTCCTGAAGCTCTTCTGCAGGCGGCTGTGGGAGTGATCTAATTTGGCGAAGGCTTCGTTGAGCGAGAGATAAGCCTCGCACAGTTTCGTGTAGCGCTGGGCCAGAAAAGTAGGGTGATCCATAATGCAGAGTCCAGGTGGGGGTGCCATGTCCATTTTATGCCGCTCATTCTATCGACCCAAGCCGGAAAAGAGGTTATTCGCTACAACAACCGTGGGATTAATTTTACTTTAAGATTTTCCTCTCTCTGGGCAAACAGCTCACGTCCTGCCCCGACAAGATTCAAACTCTCTGGCAAAAACAAAGGGGCAAAAGCGGCCCTCAAGAGTGGCACATTTTTACCCCTATCGAGGAGATTATAAATTTAGCGTCTGGAGCAAAGGATTCAAAATTAAAACACTAGATATGGTTCAAACGCGCCTAGAGGGAGCATCTCCTGGCTCAGGCAGGCCGCGCATCCGGGATCCCCAGCGCTTCCAGATGGGCGGCGGCCCGCAACAGGTTGGCCTCTTGGTAGGGGGCAGCCACCAGTTGTACGCCAAAGGGCAGGGATGTTGGCAGGCCGACAAAGGAGAGGGGCTGGGTTAGAGGCTCATCTTCTCAACCGTCGGCAGCAACGGAAACTCCAGCAGCTGTTGAGCAAGGGGCAAGAAGCGGGCGAAGTTTTCGATCACCTCCGCTCGATGGTCGGGATGCAGGAGTTGGGCCCTCTGATCGATGTAGGTTTCGGGATCCCAAGGTTGCATCGATGCAAGGGGTCGGCTGGGGAAAAAGTACCACAAGCCAGCTTGCCAAAACCAGCAGAAAGTTACCCAAGGCAAAATCCAAAGACAAGACCGTCCTTGGCTAAGGGGTGGCCATCGACGCCGTGCTACCTTGCGGAGGCCAAAGGCGTTCGTGGGGAAAGACAGGGCGAGTCACTGCCTGCCGCTCCCATTCCTCCAAGCTGGGGCGACGACCGGCAGCAGAACTGGAGGCGCTGGCCTGCAGGCGCTTGCGGAACAGGCGCAACTGCTGCTGCTCTGCAGCGGGGGAAACATGCTGGGCAAAGAGGGGATGCAAGAGCTTCTCTTCCTGCTCGAACTGGGCCCGCAACTGCCGATAGAAGTGAAGAGCAGAAGTGGGATCCAACTGCTGCGGGTCGCGCTCCGCCTGGTGCAAAAAGCGCGTCAGCTCCGGGATCTGATCCCGCAACTGCTGCTCCAGCCGGTCAATTTGGGCGCTGCGGTGGGGATCCGCCGCCAGAGCCGTCCTGAGCAGCGGGTAAAGGACATGGCGCTCCAGTTGAATGTGGCGGGAGAGGCGCTGCCGCAACCTTTGCACACAGAGACGCCGCTGCTCCAGATCTAACTCCGGAGCTCGAGAGAGGCGAGCCAAGAACTGCAGGGTAACACGGTGCTGTTCAGCACAAAGGACAACCAGTGTACCGGCAGAGGCCGAAGGAGACATAGCAGCTCACCGGAGAGAGGGCTTCACTTTAGCTTAACTTTGTCAAGACACGGCAGCTTGCGTAAGGGTACGGGACTGGTGCAGGTGTCTTGGATACACTCAGACAGCAATTCCGGCAAAAGCTGCCCAGATCTGCACTCCGGTCGCTAGGCTTGCACAGGCCAGCGGCGTTTCCAGGCGGAAGTGGGCTCAAGGGGTGAAGTTTGCTGTTCTCGCTGGCGTTGCAGCCGAATCTGGGCTCTATCCCCTTGCAAGGTAGGATCCCGGTAGGGCACCGCGGCGCGGGTTCGCAGGTGCTCCCACTCCATGGGCGAGAGGGGCGGCAGGTGATGCGGTTGGGGCGAGGCCACCGTGCCCGGCCAGGGGCGGCCCACCGGCGGCGTCGAGCCAATGAATAGCCCCGCCTCCAGCAAGGCCGCCCGCACCGCCGCCGCACAGGAATAGGTGGCCAGGATCCCGCTGGGGCGCATTCGCTCGGCCACTGCCCGCAAGAAGTCCACCGTCCACAGCTCCGGGCAAACCGAAGGGGAGAAGGGATCCAAAAACACCGCATCCGCCCATCCCGGCGGCACCTGGAGCAGGGTTTGCCGGGCATCTCCCCACAGCAGGGTTCCCCGCCAGCGCGGCGATTGCCAGGATCCCTGCTCGATCAAGTGTTGCCACTCCTGGCCAAAGCTCCAGGTGGATCCCACCCCCACCTGCCAGGCCTGGCGGGGCACCTCTGGGGATCGCTCCAGGCCAATGACTTCCACAGGGCAATCGGGCCGCACCTGCCAAATCGTCTCCAAGGCCAGGCCGGAGTTGTAGCCGAGGCCAAAGCAAATATCCAAGAGGCGAATGGGATCGTCCGGATCCCGCTCCAACGGCAGGCGATCCAGCCGGCAAGGGCGGACAAACTTCTCCAGCGCTTCCTGGGCAGCGCCGCTGGTGTTATGGAAAGCCTGCCCGAACTCTTGGGAGAAAAAGGTCAGGGATCCATCCCCTGTGGTCAACACCTGCCACTGGGTTTCTGCGGTCATGGGCTATTGCAAGTCTCTATTTCCAGCTTGGCGATTCTTTGATAGCTTGAGAACGTTAAGATGAGTTTCGCAGCTCACCGGCAGGGCTTACAGATTCAGCTCTGGCCATCCCTAGCTAGGGGGGTACCTCAGCGGCTATGTCTTTACTGGATTGGTTTGCCGAGCGGCGCAAGCAGACTTCCCTTAACTTGACCGGCAGCAGCCCCTTCGACAAAGAGCGGCAAGTGCGGGAGATCGCCGACGGCCTGTGGCAGAAGTGTCCGGCTTGCGACGCCCTCACCTACACCAAGGATCTGCAGCAGAACTGGCAGGTTTGCCCGAGCTGCGGCTATCACCATCGCATCACGGCCCCGCAGCGGCTGCAGCAGCTTTTGGATCCCGGCTCCTGGCAGCCCCTTGACGAGCACCTGGCCCCCACCGATCCGCTGCACTTTTTCGACCAAAAGCCCTACGCCGAGCGACTGGCCTCTTATCAGGAGCGCACCCAACTTAAAGATGCCGTCTTGACCGGGCTGGGCAGCTTGGAAGGGATCCCAGTGGCGATGGGCGTGATGGACTTCCGCTTTATGGGCGGCAGCATGGGCTCGGTGGTGGGCGAGAAGATCACCCGTCTTACCGAACGAGCTACCCGCGATCACCTGCCCCTAGTCATCTTCTCCGCCTCGGGGGGAGCCCGCATGCAGGAAGGGATCCTCAGCTTGATGCAAATGGCCAAAACGGCAGCCGCTCTGCAAAGGCACCGCGAGGCCGGGCAATTGTTCATCTCTGTGCTCACCCATCCCACCTATGGGGGGGTGACTGCCAGCTTTGCCATGTTGGGGGATTTGATCCTGGCCGAACCCGGCGCCCAGGTGGGGTTTGCCGGGCCCAATGTTATTGAGCAAACCATCGGCAAGGGCAAGCTGCCGGAGGGCTTCCAGACGGCCGAATATCTGCTGGCCCACGGGCTCATCGACGCAATTGTGCCGCGAACCGAGCTGCGCAGGCGCCTGGCCCAGTTGCTGGCCATGCACCGTCCTCGCCTGCGTATGTCCCTTCCCGCCCTCGAGCCGACTTATGCGCTCGATCCGGCCACGATCTGAGATGGGGAGCCAGGGTTGGATCCCTCTGCCTGCAGGCGGAGCGGCTAGCTCCCCTCTCCCAAAGGGAGAGGGGTAGGGGGTGAGGGATTGCTCCCCGTCTGAAGAGGAAGTGAGGGTAGCTGCCTCAACGCTGGGCCCCGCAGACAATCTCAACCAGTTGGAAATTGCCATGGCAAAGAGGGATACCCTCTCTTTCTGCATAAGAGGGATTTCCTGCCGAGGGGGTAATAGCAGCAACCGATGGTGCTAAGGTGGGGCATGAGGTCTTGACTGGAAACGATGGATTTTAAGCTGCGCATCCGTACTGCCGAAACCCCCCAGGGGCAAAAGCTGGCAATCGTGCCCTTAGAGGGTCGCTTTGACGCCAAAGCCGCTTCTGAAGTCCGGCAGTTGCTGCAGCAGGTTTTGGATTTTGGCTACCACAACCTGTTGATCGACATGTCGGCGGTTACCTTTATGGATAGCTCCGGCCTGGGAGTGCTGATCTCGGCCTTGCGCAAGTGCCGGGCTGCCGGCGGCAACCTCAGCCTCTGTTGCGTTCCCGAAAGTGTCTCCCTTGTCCTCAGCCTCACCTCCATGGAAAAGGTCTTGACCTGTTTTGACGACCTAGAGACGGGCATCGCCAACTTCTCCACCGCTTCTTCCGCTCGCTAGGCCGACATTCCTTTTTGATTTGCTTCGATGCCCTTCCTGCGCTGCTGACCTGGTTCCCAGGATTCGTTGAGAATGCTCAGCCATGCCCCAAACCGGCCTCGATACCTTTCAGCTTCTTTACCAGCACCACCGTGGCCCCAGCTTTTGCGAGCGCATGCTGGCCACGGCTCCTGGGCGCTTCAACGAGGCCTTTTGGCGGTTTTGGCAGCAGCACGTTGAGCCTTGCTTGCCTGCTGCGCCCTGCCTGCTGGATCTGGGAACGGGGCCGGGGTATGTCCTCCGGCAGTGGGCCCAGCGCTACCCCGGCGGACAGTTGATCGGCGTAGATCTGATGCCCTACATGTTGGAGCGGGCTAAAGCCGACCTCAAAGACATCCCCGGCATCCAACTGCTGCAAGCGGACCTCCACGATCCCCATTTGCCCCTGCCCGATAGCAGCGTTGACGCGGCCCAGGCGGTGGTGGTGATCCACGAGATGGTGCAGCCGGTGCGCCTGTTGCAAGCGGTGCGGCGTCTACTCAAGCCAGGGGGACGATTTTTGCTAGTGGACTGGGTGCGCGCCCCCCTCAGCCTCTACTTCGATGCCGCCACCGAGGCCCAACTGTTTCAGCCGGACACCCCCCTAGATACCTTGGTGGATCAATTTACCCACTTCTACGAGCACAACCGCTTCAGCGCCGAGGACTTGGCCTGGATGTTGGAGAAGGTTGGTTTAAGAGTCGTGGCCCAGGAGCTCTACGGGCAAAATCGCTTTGTGCGTCTTGTGGCCGAAAAGCCCTAGAGGACTTCAAGGATCCGCCGCTCGCCGGACTGCACCTGGGCAAACACCTGCACCTCGGTGCTCATTTTGCGCAGTTGGCGGGCCAACTTAATCGCCTTGTCGCGGGGGAGAGGGGGGCTCACCACCGCCGGCAGACAGCGCAACAGCGGCTTCAGGGCCGTCTTGGGCAGCCGCGCATAAAACGCCAAGGTGGAGAGGATCTCGTCTTCAAAGTAGGGGTTGCGACATTCCAAAAGGCGCACTTGATACAGCTCCGGCGGCAGAGGGCGTCCCTGGGCCAGGCGAATCAGGGATCCCACCGTCCCCATCACATACAGGCGATCCCCCCGCTTCAACACCGTCTCGCCCTCTTTCTGCCAGATCTTGGGGAAAACACAGGGCCGGCCCGGTCGGGAGTGATGCAGCAAAATTGCCAGGTCGTAATCCTGGGCCAGTTGCCGCAGGGACAGCCCCAGGTAAGGGCTGGAAGGCGAGACCTCCAGCAGCGTCACCAGCAGCGTTTCCCCCTCCCAAGTTAAGGTGCCGTAAACGGATCCCACCAGCGCTGCCGTGGCAAAAGCGCGCGCCCCCAGGGCGGTGGTGCTGTAGCTGGTTCCCAGCGTCTGCAGATGCCGCTGCATCCGCGCCGCCACCTGGGGATCGGTAACCCGCAAGATGGTGCGGATCCCCGGTTGCAGGCTGTGGGCGGTCAGGGCGGTCTCGAGGTTGGTGAGATCGTCAGGCGTCGTGCAGATCAGGCAGCGGCTGCTTTGGATGCGAGCCTGTTGCAGCGTGCTGGCCAGAGCGTAGTTGCCCCGAATCACCACCGCCCCCTCCCGTTCCGCCGCTTCCACCAGAGGGTTGTCGCTGTCGGGCTCCACCACCACCACCTCATAGCCCATCTGCCGCAACAACTGCAGCACCAAGTAGCTTAGCCGCCCCAAACCGGCAATCACCACATGATCCGCTTTGGGCATACGGGCGGCTCGGCCCAAGCCAAAGCGGCTGCTCACCAACTTGTCGGTCACCAACCCGTAGATCAACCCCACCAGGGCAGCTCCCACCAAGGTCATGACCACCGCCACCACCTTCACCCCCAGCGGCGTCTCCGCCTGCTGAAAAGCCTCGATGTCGCCATACCCCCCTGTCAACACCACGATGGTCAGCAGCAGCCCGTCAACCACAGATTTGCCGATAATTCTGAAATTAATGACCCCCAGCACCAACATCGCCCCCAAGGTGAAGGTGAGGGTATGCACGATGGGCTTGACCTGCAGCAGTCCCTGCAGGCTTCTGCGCAGCCAAGATAGGAGGCCCCGCCCGAACGACTTGCCTCGCCGTTGTTGTCGCCTGTCTTGCGCCTGTCCGCTGGCCCAGCGTTGGGCCCGCGAAGAGCCGCGCCGCCCGTTGCGCTCCAACAGTTGCAGATAGGATCTGGGGTCGCAGATCACCAAAATGCGATCCCCCTCCAGCAGCTCTGCCTCGTGGTCGAAATCGTCGAAAACCCGAGACTCGGAAAAGTCGGACAGCCCGTCCACCGGGTAGTGGAACAGCACCCGCGCCCCAAAGGTTTCCTCCAGTTCCGCGAGGGGCATGTGCAGCAGACGGGAGTTGTAGCCGATGGTCAGCTCCACCACGTTCCAGAGGGTGGTCTCTTGGGGGGCGCCCAAATAAAGCGGATCGGCCAGCTCCGGCGGCAGCGTGGCCGGCTGAGCCTCCAACTGGGGCAGCTCGAAGTAGCCGACAAATTCGTCCGAGACAGCCTTGAGGGCAAAGGCCGGAGCCGCTAAGCCGGCAACCGATAGGGAAAAATGCTGCGGCAAAATCGAGTCCAGGTAGCGGGCAAGGCCGGTGTTAAACAGACGAGAGACAATGCGCGCCTGCGGGTTGAGATCTCGAATCAAGAGGGCCAGCTCGAAGTTGGCCTGGTCGTTGTCCTCCAGCAGCAGCGCCACCTTGATCCGCTCGATCCCAGCCCGGCGCAGCACCTCCGGCTGATGGGGATCCCCCTCTACGTATTGCCACGGTTCCTTTAACAAAGAAGGCCGCGGGCCAGGAGCCACCACCACCGCGCGCTGTCCAAAGTCTTCCAGAATCTGCAGCGTCAACGCTGCCAAGTCGTTGTAGCCACAGACTAGGAGGAAAGCACCTGGATCCCGGCCATTGTCTTGCAGTTGCTCATCCGGCCCTTGAGAAGGGGAGCCCACCATACTCCACCATCCACCCTGCTCCCTTTATACCCAAGGCAGCTCTAAAACCCCAACCTACCCAAAATATTCCAGTAAGGGATCCCCTTGCCCGGCCAGCCGCATGAGGAGCGACCTTGGCTCTTGTTTCCAGCGAGAGTTGGCGGATCTGAGGCCAAACGGTTCAAAGATGAGAACAACTCCCAACAGCTTGACTCGGTACTTAGGATCCTCTATCATTGCCCCAGAGCAAAGTTCTTGAATAAAAATCTCAATAAGCTTGGCCTAGACAAAGATCAAAAGGCCGGCATTTGGGAAAACTCCCCTGCTTTCAGGGGAGGGACTTTCAAGTGCTTTCTCGGGTAAAGGCATTGCTGACTGGGTCAATGCAGCAGCCTTTCTTGAAATGTTTTTGAGTTTAGGAGTTGGGTATGCGCTTATCGCGACGGCAATTTGTCAGCTGGGCCGCTCTGGGCTCTGTAGCCTTGGCGGCAGGCTCGTTGGGGCGTCCGGCCCGCGGCGCCAACCGGGAGGTGAACCTCTACACCTCGCGGCACTACGGCACAGACGAGAAATTGTACGAACTTTTCCAGCAGAAAACGGGCATTACCGTGAATTGGGTGCAGGGCAACGCCGATGAGATCGTCCAGCGCATCCGCAGCGAGGGATCCAACAGCCCCGCCGACATCTTCATGACGGTGGATGTTGCCCGGTTGTGGCGCGCTCAGAACGAGGGCTTGTTTCAACCCATCCAGTCGGAGACGCTCTCCAAAAATATTCCCGAGTTTCTGCGGGATCCAGAGGGGTACTGGTTTGGCCTCACCAAGCGGGCGCGGGTGATCATGTACAACAAAGACAAGGTGGATCCCAAGGAGTTGTCCACCTATGAGGACTTGGCAAACCCCAAATGGCGGGGCAAGGTGCTCACCCGCTCCTCCAGCAATGTGTACAGCCAATCTCTGACGGCCTCGATCATCTTGGCGCATGGGATCCCGGAAACCGAAAAGTGGGCCCGCGGCCTAGTGGCCAACTTTGCCCGCCCGCCGGAAGGGGGAGACATCGATCAGATCAAAGCCGTAGCTGCTGGCGTGGGGGATGTAGCCTTAGCCAACACCTACTACCTGGCGCGCTTGATCAAATCCGACAATCCTGAAGATCGGGCCGTAGCGGAAAAGGTGGGCGTCTTCTTCCCCAACCAAGAAGATCGCGGCACGCACGTCAACATCAGCGGCGCCGGCATTCTGAAAACAGCTCCCAACAAAGACGCGGCCATCCAATTTTTGGAGTTTCTCTCCGGGCCAGAGGCGCAGGCCATTTTTGCCCAGAGCAACAATGAGTACCCGGTACTGCCCGGGGCTGAGATCGACTCGGTGGTGGCCAGCTTTGGCACCTTTAAGGAAGATACGATCAACGCCGCCAGCATTGGCCGCGTCACCCCTGATGCCCTAAAGGTAATGGATCGGGCCGGTTGGAAGTAGATCAGGCCTCCAGGACAGGCCCTGAGTGCAGCCTTTCATTGCTTGACGCCGTGAACGTTAAGCAGCTTGACGGTTCTTGGCCAAGCGTCGATACTCTAGGACGGCGTTGCTTCCGTTCGAGGCCGCTCAGGCGTCCTGTCTTTCTTTTTCAAAAGCTTCTGGAGGTTTGCCAAATGAAACAACTGCGAACAGCAGGCTTGTTCTTGCTCCTCCCTTTTTTAACTTCTTCCTACAGCAGTAGCCCGGCAGAGGCCATTGAAAGCCTCCCCGAAAAGGCTCCCGTTCCCAAGCGGGATCTGCTTTTAACCACGGAAAACGGCGTCAAAATCTATAATGGCGAGTTTGGCTCTGGCCTTGCCTTTGATGGCCAGTACTTCTATGCTCTCACCGATCGCGGCCCCAATATCGACGGAGCTGAATCCAACGACAAGATCTTTCCTAAGCCCGACTTTACCCCTCAAGTTGCCAGATTATCCCTGGAGGGCGAGGGCTTCAAGTTAGACAAAGTCATCCTGCTGCAAGACGAAACCGGCAAAAATCTCACGGGGATCCCCAATCCATCTGATTTGGGGGGAACAGGAGAAAAAGCTTACGATCTCAGTGGCAAACAGATAGCGCCGGATCTCAAGGGCATCGATCCAGAAGGCATTGCGGTGGCCAAAGATGGCAGTTTTTGGGTTGCCGACGAATATGGACCTCACTTGATCCACTTCGACGCCAACGGCAAGGCCATCGAGTGGCTAAATCCTTTTGGGAGCGGAGTCGGTGGCAAAAAGCTGCCAGAAGTCTACAAACATCGGCGCCCCAATCGCGGCATGGAGGGGCTGACGCTGACGCCCAATCAGAACTATCTGGTTGGCATCATGCAGTCGCCGCTTTTGAACCCAAACAAAGACGTTCAAAAGACTGCGACCGTTTGCAGAATACTCTTCTATGACCTGACCACGGGCAAGTTTAGGGAATACCTCTACCCTCTGGAGGGAACAGGCACGGCCGTTAGCGAAATTGCCGCCATCACAGACACGACTTTCCTAGTCCTCGAGCGGGACGGCAAAACTCCGGGAGCCGACAAAGACGTAACCAAGAAAATCTACAAAATTGACATCTCTGGCGCTACCGATGTCTTTGATCCTGGCCCAAACGGCAGGTTGGTCGACGGCAAAACGCTGGAGCAGTTGACCCAAGAGGAAAAGGCCGCAGCAGGGATCAAGCCTGTTGCCAAAGAAGAAGTCTTTGACATCACGTCGATCCCCAATTATCTCCACGATAAGCCAGAGGGATTGGTCATTCTCGACGCAAATACTCTGGCGATAGTGAACGATGACGACTTCGGCATTGTCTCGGAAAAAGGCGTGGTTCAGGAGAAAAAGATGCCCTACCTAGACAACAAGCTAGACGAGAACATTGTCTATTTTGTTAAGTTGCCAAAGGGTTTGTTTTGAAAGAGAACCTAGCTGTCAAAAGGGGGAAATTCCCTACGGATTTCCCTTTTTTCTCAGAGCTTGCCGGAGCAGGTGTCCCTGAAAAATTGAGATGCACACAGGAACTGGGCTAAAGTTGTTGAGCAAATCTCTGCAAAAAGTTGGCTTCCCCCCTCTCAGCGGATGGGCACTCCTGACTTTAACCCTCAGCGGCCTCATCCTCCTTCCCGTCCTGACGGTGCTGCTCAGCCTCTTTGCCGATGAGCGGCAGGTTTGGCAGCACCTGGCCGACACGGTCTTGGGGCTATATGTGCGCAATACCCTGGTGATGATGGTGGGTGTGGCAGTGGGCGTTATCCTGGTCGGCAGCGGCACCGCCTGGCTGGTGACGATGTGCGAGTTTTGGGGGCGGGCCTGGCTGGAGTGGATGCTGGTGTTGCCCCTGGCAGCTCCTACTTATGTGTTGGCCTACGCCTACACGGACTTTTTGCAAGTAACCGGCGGCTTCCAGATCTGGCTGCGGCGGGTCACCGGCTGGGGCATCGGCGACTACTGGTTCCCTAACATTCGCTCCTTGTGGGGGGCGATCCTGCTGCTCGTCCTCACTCTTTACCCCTATGTGTATCTCTCGGCGCGGCTGGCCTTCCAGGAACAGTCGGTGGCCTGTTTGGAGGTGAGCCGCTCCTTGGGCTATGGGCCGTGGGCCAGCTTTTTCCGAGTGGCCTTGCCGCTGGCGCGGCCGGGGATCGTGGCCGGCTGTCTGCTGGCTTTGATGGAGACCTTGAACGACTTTGGGACGGTCAGCTACTTTGGGGTCGATACCTTTACCACCGGCATCTACCGCACTTGGACGGCCTTGGGCAATCCGGTGGCTGCCGCCCAGCTCTCGGCGCTGCTGCTGCTGTTGGTACTGCTGCTGATGGCCCTGGAGCAATTTTCCCGCCGGCGGGCGCGCTACTATCGCCAAGGGTTCAAGCCGTCCCTCACCCGCTACCGTCTGCAGGGGATGCGGGCGGTGGGGGCGTGGCTGGCCTGTGGGATCCCGATTGGGCTGGGCTTTGTCGTGCCGGCCCTGATCCTGCTCAACATGACTCTGCGCCAGGGAGAGTTGGGCCGCCGCTTTTGGAGCTACGCCCAGAACAGTTTTCTCCTCTCGACGATCACGGCGGTGATTGCCGTCTTGGTGGCGGTGGTGGTGCTGTACGGTTTGCGGCTGCAAGGGTTCGAGCAGGCGAGATCTGTCCGGGGCCTGCGGCTGGCGGTGCGGCTGTCTTCTCTGGGCTACGCGCTGCCCGGGGTGGTGATCGCGGTGGGGGTTCTGATTCCCCTAGGGCGGCTGGATCAACTGCTGAGCGACTTGCGGCAGGTGGTACTGCAACAGCCGCCCGGCTTGGTGATCAGCGGCACCATTGTGGCGTTGGTGTTTGGCTACCTGGTGCGCTTTTTGGCCGTTGCCCTGGCCACGGTCGAGGCGACGCTAGCGCGCATTCCTCCCAGCCTGGATGAAGCAGCCCGCAGCTTGGGGCAGGGATCCCTGGGCACCTTGCTACGGGTGCACCTGCCCCTGATGGGAGGCGGGATCCTGGCGGCGATGCTGCTGGTGTTTGTGGATGTAATGAAGGAGCTGCCGGCAACGATGGTGCTACGCCCCTTCAACTTCGATACCTTGGCCGTCCACACCTACCGCATGGCTGCCGACGAACGGCTGGCCGAGGCCGGCGCTCCTGCCTTGGCGATTGTCCTGGTGGGGATTTTGCCGGTGATCCTGCTCAACGCCCAGATAGCCCAGCGACGCAATCTAGGCTCCTCAAATGAAATGAAACGTCTCCCTACTCCCCTCTCCTAGAGGGAGAGGGGTTGGGGGTGAGGGTCGCGGCGCGAGGCGCTTGGCTTTTCTGGGCTAGAGAAGGCTGCCCTCTATGCGTCAGCTTGAGTGCAGGAGTGGGTCACTGGAGGGAAGTTTACAGGGCCTCAGCCCCGGCAACTACCTCCAGGATCTCCTGAGTGATGGACGCCTGCCGAGCTTTGTTGTAGGCAAGGCCCAGTGTGCGGATAAGCTCGGTGGCGTTGTCGCTGGCGTTGCTCATGGCCGTCATGCGGGCCGCCAACTCGCTGGCCGCTGCTTCCTGCAAAGCCCGCAACAACTGGTTATTCAAGTACAGCGGCAGCAGCGCGTCCAAAATCTGCACCGGATCCTGCTCGAAGATCATGTCCGGCGGCGGAGCGGAAACAGCAGCCACGATCTTGCTGCGCTCGACGGTGAACTCTCCCCCGCGCACCAGAAGGTTAAAAATCTCGTCGTCGCGGGCAGCCAGGCGCGTGGGATCCAGAGGAAGCAGCGACTGCACCACTGGCCGCGAGCTAATCAGCGAGACAAAGCGAGTGTAGATGAGCTCCACCTTATCCACCTTCTCGGAGAGGAAAGCGGAGAGCAGCTCATCCCCAATTTGAGCAGCTTCAGCGGCAGTGGGGATCTGGGACAGATTCACGTAGGTCTTGGCGATGGGGGCAGAGCGGCGCTGAAAATACTGCACCGCCTTGCGGCCCACCAGGTAAAGCCGCACCTGCTGCCCCGTCTCCTGCAGCTCGCGCACCCGCTCCTCGGTGCGCTTGATAACGTTGGCATTGTAAGCGCCGCACAGGCCCCGATCCCCGGCCACCACCAATAGGCCCACGGTCTCAATAGGCCGCTGCTTCAGCAGGGGCAGGTCGACATCCTCCAGCCGCAACCGCGTCTGCAGGCGGTAGAAAACCTGGGCCAGGCGATCGGCAAAGGGACGGGTGGCCATCACCTGCTCCTGAGCCCGTCGCACCCGCGCCGCGGCCACCAGGCGCATGGCCTCTGTAATCTTGCGGGTGTTCTTCACCGCCTTGATGCGGTCGCGAATCCGCTTTAGGTTTGCCATAACCGATCCTCTCTGCTGTGGTCACTGGATGGGGATCCCCGGCAACTAGGCCGCCTTGGCCAGGAAGCTTTGCTTGAACTCCGCGATGGCGGTTTTCAAGATCTCTTCCGCCTCGTCGGTAAGCTGCTTGGTGGAGAGGACGATCTCGCCATACTTGGGATGGGCGGTGCCCAAGTAGGACAGCAGGCCCTGCTTAAAGCTGGAGACTTTCTCCACCGGAATGTCGTCCAAATACCCCCGCGTCCCGGCGTAGATGATGGCCACCTGCTGATCCAAAGACAGGGGCGAGTACTGCGGCTGCTTGAGGATCTCCTGCAGCCGTTGGCCGCGGGCCAGTTGCTTCTGGGTAGCTTCGTCCAGGTCGGAGGCAAATTGGGCAAAGGCTTCCAGGTCGCGATATTGCGCCAGTTCCACCTTGATCGAGCCGGCCACTTTCTTCATCGCCTTGGTCTGGGCTGCCGAGCCGACGCGGCTGACAGAGATGCCGACGTTGATGGCCGGGCGAATGCCGGCGTTGAACAGATCCGACTCCAGGAAGATCTGCCCATCGGTAATGGAGATAACGTTGGTGGGAATATAGGCCGACACGTCGTTGGCCTGGGTTTCCACAATCGGCAGCGCCGTCATGGATCCCTCGCCCAGCCGGCTGTTCAGCTTGGCGGCCCGCTCCAGCAGGCGCGAGTGCAGATAGAACACATCTCCTGGGTAGGCTTCCCGTCCAGGTGGGCGCCGCAACAGCAGCGACATCTGCCGGTAGGCCACCGCCTGCTTGGACAGATCGTCATAGACCACCAGGGTATGCTTGCCCTGGTACATGAAGTACTCGGCGATGGTGGCGCCGCAATAGGGGGCCAGCCACTGCAGCGGGGCCGGGCTGTCGGCGCCGGCAGCCACCACAATGCTGTAGTCCATCGCCCCTCGCTCGCTCAGGATGTTCACCACCTGGGCGATATTGCTCTGCTTCTGGCCGATGGCCACATAGATGCAAATGACATCCTGTCCTTTTTGGTTGAGGATGGTGTCGACAGCAAGGGTGGTCTTGCCGGTTTGGCGGTCGCCGATGATCAGCTCCCGCTGGCCCCGCCCGATGGGGATCAGGGCATCGATGGCGGTGATGCCAGTCTGCAGGGGCTCGTAGACGGAGCGGCGATCGACGATGCCAGGGGCCGGCGACTCAATGAGGCGCGTCTCGGTGCAGTGAATCGGCCCTTTGCCATCGATGGGATTGCAGAGGGGATCCACCACGCGGCCCAGCAGGGCTTCTCCCACCGGGATGCTGGCAATTCTGCCCGTGGCTTTGACGATAGATCCTTCTTGGATGTTGCGCCCGGAGCCGATCAGCACCGCGCCGACGTTGTCTTCCTCCAGGTTGAGGGCAATGCCCACCGTGCCATCCTCGAACTCCAGTAGCTCGCTGGCCATCACCTTCTCCAAGCCGTAGATGCGGGCAATGCCGTCCCCCACCTGCAGGACGGTGCCGACATTGGAGATCTGCATCTCCTGGCTGTACTGTTCGATCTGTTGCTTGATGATGGTGCTGATCTCGTCTGGGCGAATTGTAGGCATGGCAGTCCTCTCGAGGGAATGGGAAGGGATCCAAAATTAAGGAAAAACGCTCGGCCAATCTAGGCTAACTGCAGCGCCAGCCGGCGCAACTGGCCGCGCAGGCTAAGGTCGATCACCTGGGATCCAATCTTAATGATCACTCCACCCAGCAACGTGGGATCTTGGCTGGTCTGGAGCTCCACGCCGCTGGCTTGTGTGAAGTCCCTCACCCGCTCGCGGATCGACTGCTGTTGCGCCTCGGTCAAAGGTACCGCTGTGGTCACCTCGGCCAGGACGATATTTTTGAGCTTCCGCTGCAGCTCCAAGAACCGCTGGCAGACGGCCCCGAGGAACATAATACGGCGACGGTCGCTCAACAGCTTGAGCGCGTTCAGCAGCAGCGGGTGGATCTGGTCGGCAAACACCTGCTGCAACAGGTTTTTCTTGGCTTCCGCCTTGACCAGGGGACTGGCGAGGAATTGGCCCAGCTCCGGCGTGGCCTGCACAACCGCGGCAATGAAACGGATGTCGGCCTCAAAGGTATCCAATAATCCCTGCGCAGAGGCCAGCGAAACAAGGGCTTCGGCGTAGGGATTCACCACTCTGGCGGCCATGGTGCTGCTGATCATAACTTCCCCTTTCCTCCTAGCGGGCAATCATCTGGATCCCCCGTTCAATCAGGCGCTGGTGCACCTGCTCGTTGAGGTGTTGCGGCAGCTCCTGCTCCACCTTGCTCAGGGCTTGGCGCACGATCTGGCGGCGCAGCTCCTGGAGAATTTGCTCTTGTTCGGCAGAGAGATCCCTTTCGGCGTTGGCGCGCAGCCGCTCGATCTCCCGCTCCGCCTGCTGCAACAGCTCCTGCCGGCGGGCTTCCGCATTGGCCTCCGCCTGTTTGCGAATGCGCTCCGCCTCCTGCTGAGCCTGCGCCAGCTTTTGCTGCTCCTCCGCCAGCCTCTCGATCGCCTCCTGCTTGCGCTGCTCCGCCTGGCGCAGCTCCTCGAGGATGCCTTCTCGCCGTTTGGCCAGAGCTTCCCCCACCACCCGGCGGCCCAAAATGTACAGCAGGCTGAGGATGATGGCGATGTTGATTAAGTTGCTTTCCAGAATCGCATCCAGGATCCCCTTTTCTGCAGAACCCTCAGTGGCTTCCGTCACCGGCTGGGCAACGGCCAAAAGCCAAGCGGGCACAAGGCTCCACACCAGCATCACGCGCTACTCCAAAGGAATGTTCAACTGGCCACTTAACGGGCGCTGCCCAACAGCTTCTCGGTGATCTGGGCGGCAATGGCATCCACTTGCTGCTGCAGTTGTTCGAGCGCCGTCTGCTTTTCCTGCTCGATTTGCCGCCGCGCCGCCTCCAGCTTAGCTTGGATCTCCGCCTGGGCCGCCGCCAGCTTCTCCGAACGGATACGGGCCGCAGCCGCTTCCGCCTCGGCGATCACCTGCTGCGCCTGGAGGCGGGCCTGGCCGATCTCAGCCTCGTACTGGCGGGTCAGGGCCATCGCCTTGTCCAGCCGCTCCTGGGCCTCCGCCTGGGTGGTGCGGATGTAGTCGTTGCGGCTGTCGATAACCCGAGTAACCGGCTCGTAGAAGAGGGAGTTGAGCACGGCCACCAGCAACAGAAATTGGACGGCAATGATGGGCAAGGTGGCGTCGAGATCGAAGAGGCCATTTTTCTCGGCAGCTTCAACGGCCAACAGGGTTGAACAGATCATGGGGCCGCACCAACAGAAACGGGATCCAACATCGAACAAGGCAGGGGGCGAACCGGCGCAACAGAGCTATTGATCCGGGCCGCCCCCAGAGACATCAGGCGAAGGGGTTGGCGAACAAGAGCACCAGCGCCACCACCAGGCCATAGATGGTCAGGGCTTCCATGAAGGCCAGGCTAACCAACAGGTTGCCGCGGATTTTGTCTTCTGCTTCCGGCTGACGGGCCAGCCCCTCCATGGCAGCGGCAGCAGCATTCCCCTGGCCCAGACCCGGGCCCAGGGATCCCAGGCCAATTGCCAGAGCGGCAGACAACACAGAAGCAGCAGAGGTTAACGGATCCATAGCAAGATGCTCCTTGTCGTTACAAAACAGATGTTGACACGAACGCAACAGCGTCTTGAGCTTGAGGTGATCTGACCGGAGTAGTCGAGCCGATCGCCTCTTTGTCGGCGGCCTCCAGGCTCAAGCCCTCGGCCCCAACAAACCTTACCAGAGAAGGGATCCCTTGCGACGACCTTTGAAGGAGAGGGGGCGTTGAACTGGGTAGAAGTCCCCACCTTCCCTCCGCAGGTCAATCGTGGTGATCCCCACCCCCATGACCTTCCAGCGCCTCTCCAATGTAAGCGGCCGAGAGGGTGGAGAAGATCAAAGCCTGAATGGCCCCCGTAAACAGAAATAGGATCATCACCGGCACCGGGATCAACAACGGCACCAGCAACACCAACACCGCAATCACCAGCTCTTCTGCCAAGATGTTGCCGAACAGACGGAAACTCAGGGAGAGGGGCTTGGTGAAGTCTTCCAGGACGTTGATGGGCAACAGAACTGGCGTGGGCTCGATGTACTTCTTAAAGTAAGACAGCCCTCGCTTGCTGATACCGGCCACGAAATACATGACGCTGGTGAGCAGCGCCAAGCCGGCGGTGGTGTTGATGTCGTTGGTGGGAGAGGCCAGCTCTCCTTCCGGCAGGGGAATCAACTTCCAGGGGAAGAGATTGCCCATCCAGTTGGAGACAAAAATAAACAGGAACAAGGTGCCAACGTAGGGCACCCAGGGCCGGAAGTTTTTCTCACCAATCTGGGCACGGGCAATGCTTTGGACAAACTCCAGGGTGTACTCGATAAAGTTTTGCAGACCAGCGGGCTCCCGCTGCAGTTGACGAGTCCCCAACAGCACCACGGTCAAGATCAGGGCGATGGCAATCCAACTGGCAATCAAAACTTGCCCGTGAACCGTAAATTTGCCCAGGTGCCAGTAAAGGTGATGACCAACCTCAAGTTCTGCTACCAGAGGAGGAGCGGAGAAGAACAGGTTCATGAGCATCACGCAGAAGAAGATAAACGGGTCAAGGTCTGAACAAGATAAATCAGCAGGGTGACCTTGTAGGTCATGAACCCCAAGAAAATGGGCAAAATCTGCAAAGACTTCACCTGGGTGGCCAGGACGATTAGCCCGACAAACAAAGCCAAACGCGTTACCCCCAGTCGGCTGCGACTTTTGCCCAGTTCCGCGACGCCGCGGCCCAGCATGCGCAGATAGACTACGCCGACGATTGCCCCCAGCAAATAATTGGCAGCCACCGCCGGCGAGTAAACCAAAGCCACCCCCACCGCAATGGCCAGGCTCACCCCCAAGGTGACCAGCACCAACCATAGCTGCAGTGCTTCATAGCTCCTGCCAGCCGTTGTCGCCTTCTCCCGCAAATCCGCTTTGCCCGGGGCAAGCGACGGCTGCAACGCACTCTGGCAGCCCAGACCCGCCTCCTGCTGTGGCAGAGGCGCCGCCTCCTCCAGGGGCGGCAAAGGCTTAGGCTTCCACGGGGTCGCCTTCCAACGGGCAGGACTGTGGGAGAGGAGTCGGGAAGAACGTGCCATGGGAATGAGGTCACCACCTCTGAGGATCTGGCCTTAACCCAAAATAACACGACTAAGTAACAATACTTAACGAGTTGGGCGAGGCCAGGGCGGGATGGAACCTTGCAACTATCGCCTCGAAAGACGACTAGCCCTTCGACAGACGGAGATGTTCCTCTAAGAATTTACCACCTTCGTGGATCGGCAACGGCAAAAATGGAAAACTTTCTGAAAGACCGCGGATGTAAAGTTTTGCCTGGGGTGGCTGAGAAGCTGCAATCTTCTGTTACCTCCTGTTGTTTTGAGGTGGATCCCGCCGATTCTGTTGCTCTATATACTATGGGGCAGTGAGAAGAAAGGGCGAGGATGATCCCAGTGAGTTGGCTGGTCAAGGCGATCTGGGTGGACTACAGCTTGGCTGTAGCGCTGACGGTGGTGCTGCCGTTGGCTCTCCTAATTTGGGCCTTTGCGGTGGGGTTGCGTCCTCTGATTCAGCTCTTGATCGTCTACTGGCGGGTATCCAGCCTATTGGCGGTGACGGTGTATTTGATGATCGGCGGTCTGCCCATCAGTTTCTTGAGCGGGGCAATAGCACGGCTTTTGATCCCGCTCAGCCTTTGGTTCTGGCGGGATTGGAGCACCGCCCTCGAGCAGTCGAGAAGCTGGGCAGCGCGGGCTTTCTTGCTCTGGCGGTGGATCCTGACTGGCTATATGGGGGTCGGGTTCTTCTTTTCAGGAGCCTTTGTGCCCTGCGCCTTCCAGGCTTCTTTGTCGCTGCAGTGTCGAGCCTGGTTTGAGCCGCCGCTGGGCTTTCGGGAGATCTTCCATCCCAATGTACCCCCCGAGCTGCTCGGGAGCCTAGGGGCCTGGGGCTTGGTAGTTTACCTACTCTACAGCGTCTATTTCGTTTGGCGGCTGCGGCCCCCTACCGAGAAAAGGGAGTTGGCAGCATGAGCGCCCTGCCCTGGCCGCTGGCTCTAGAGCGCTACAGCCAAGCCCACCCCCAGGAGGTGCTGCGGGTAGAGGTGGAAAGCGAGGGGGAAACGGATTTGGTGCTCATCTACCGCGGCTATAGCAGCTCCCTGCGCCGGCCCACTCCCCCCGATCCAGAGGTGCCGGTGATCCCTCCTCAGGCTCGCTTCTTACAGTTAGAGCGCCTTAGTGCCCCTTATCACCCTGAGCACTCCCAGGTTTTAGCTCTCTACCGCAGCTGGGAGGAGGTGAGGGCTTGGCTAATCCAAGAAGGGATCCCCGTGGCCGAGTGAGCAATTCCCGGTCTCAGCGCCCCACTGGACTGGGCTGGCGCTGCAGGATGGTGTATTCTGCCGGCTGCAGAAGAGATTGCCCTGTCATCTCGGGGGGCTGAGGCAGGCCTAGGATCTCGAGCAGGGTGGGGCCGACATCGGCCAGGGTGCCGCCAGAGCGCAGCTTGACATCGCCACCGCGACCAGGGATCTTGCGCCTTTCCCCCTCCACCAGGATGCAGGGCACGGGGTTGGTGGTGTGGGCCGTCCAAGGGTTGCCCTGCTCGTCCCACATCTGCTCGGCGTTGCCGTGATCCGCCACGATTAAGGTGGTTCCCCCCACGTCCACCACCGCCGCCAGCAGACGGCCCAGGCAGCGATCCACCGTCTCCAGCGCCCGCACCGTGGCCTTGAAGTTGCCGGTGTGGCCCACCATGTCGGGGTTGGCGTAGTTGAGCACCACCAGGCTGTATTCGCGGCGGGCGATAGCTTCGATGGCTTTGTCGGTCACCTCCACCGCTGACATCTCCGGCATTTGGTCGTAGGTGGCCACCAGCGGGCTTTGCACCAAGATGCGATCTTCGCCGGGAAAGGGCTGCTCAATGCCGCCGTTAAAAAAGTAGGTGACGTGGGCGTACTTTTCCGTCTCGGCAATGCGCAATTGCTTGAGGCCGGCCTCGCTCACCACTTGGCCCAGCAGGTGATCCAGGTTCTGCGGCTTAAAAAGCACCTGCACCGGCAAGGTCGGATCGTACTGGGTCATGGTGATGAAGGTGAGATCCGGAATCAGACGGCGCTGAAAACCGGAAAAGTCGGGACAGACAAAAGCTTGGGTAAGCTGGCGGGCGCGATCCGGGCGGAAATTGAAGAAGATGACCGCATCTCCCGACTGCACCGCCCCCGGAGCCAAGCGAGTGGGGGGAATAAACTCGTCGGTAATATCCTGGGCGTAAAAGTCTTCCATCACCTCGGCGGCGCTGCGGCCACAGCCAGGGCCGTCTTCCGTCAGGATCTCGTAGGCCTTCTGGGTGCGCTCCCAACGGCGATCCCGATCCATGGCGTAGTAGCGGCCGCTCAGGGTGGCGATGACGCCGCTGCCCAGCCATTGCAGCTCTTTTTCCAGAGCGGCCAGAACCCTGGCTCCATCGCGGGGCAAGGTATCGCGGCCATCGGTGATGGCGTGGACATAGGCAGGGATCCCCGCCTGGGCTGCCAGCTTCAGCAAGCCGTAGAGATGGTCGATGTGGGAGTGAACCCCCCCCTCAGAGCAGAGGCCAATGAAATGAAAACGGCCCCCCTGCTCCTTGAGCCGATGACAAACCTCCACCAAGAGGGGCTCGTGAAAAAGGGATCCCGTCTCGATGGCGTCGCTGATACGCACCAACTCCTGCGGCACCACCCGCCCCGCCCCCAGGGTCAGGTGGCCCACTTCTGAGTTGCCCATTTGCCCTGACGGCAGGCCCACGGCTCGCCCCGAAGCTTGCAGCAGGGTATGGGGGTAGGTAGCCCATAGGCTGTCCACGACAGGGGTTCGGGCGACCAGCACCGCATTGCCCTCAGGAGCTTCGCGATAACCCCAGCCATCCAGGATTACCAGAACCACAGGTGCCACCGATTGTGCATCCATGAAATGGCCTCTCGTTTTTTAAGACATAATACCAGCCCAGGCAATACGATACCGAATCCTCCATTCCCTCTCAAGATTTCACCTTTCTTGTGAGGGGAAAAGAAGCAACTCCAATAGTCGGGATTGAGCAGCTACCGCCAATCGATAGGCGAGCTGCCATAAGTATTTATACATATCTGCGCAGACATCTACCCAGATAAAACACGGTCAGCCGCGGGGGCTGGGCCGCAAACGTTTGCGCAGGGACTCGGCGCGGCGCTTGGCAATGGCATTCTTCGGATCCAGTTGCAGCACCGTCTCGTAGGCCTCGAGGCCAGGGCCGTAGAGATTTTTCTTCTCGTAGGCATGGGCCAGATTGTTCCAAGCGGTTACATAGCCGGGATCCGCTGCCACCGCGTCTTTGTAGTAGCGGATGGCCAAGTCGTATTGCCCCTGGCTGAAGTAGGCAAAGCCGAGGGCGTTGCAGACGGGGGGAATGTTCTCCCCAGCCACCTCTAGAGCTTTTTTAAGCTGGACGATGGCCTGGTCGTAGAGGCGCTTTTGCAGATAGACGCTGCCCAACTCGTAGTGCTCCTGCGGGGATCCCTTGCCTTTGCTCAGGCGGGGCTGGAGCTGCCGGATGACTCTTTCCTGGGCCCGTATCCGCAGCACCTCGCGCAGGACGAAGTAGCCCACCACGCTGAGGATACCGGCCAAAGCCACCAGGTACAGGAGGGGAGCGTTGACGCCCATTTTGCCTATCCCGCTTGCCTCTTCAGATTTGCCTTGCCAGCGTTACGCCTGCAGGTGAGCCTCGATCAACCAAAGATCTTTGTCGATCTGGCGCGAGATCTCGGTAAACAGGTCGGCGGTATCGGCGTCCCCCAGTTCGGTACTGCGGTCGATGTTGCGGCGCACCGAAGCGGCATACTGGCCGTAGCGGGCCGCCAAAGCCTGCAGGTGAGCCCGGCCGTCTTCAGCCGTCAGGTCGTACTCCGGCAAGGCTGAGGTTTGGGCGACGATGCGGGCCGTGCCGCGGGCAATGCCCCCCAAAGCTGTAACCCGCTCCGCCAGCATGTCCACGTAGTTCTCCAGAGTGCCGGCAAAGGTGTCGAACATCTCGTGCAGGGCGATGAAGTTCATGCCTTTGACGTTCCAGTGGGCCTGCTTCACCTGAGTTTTCAAATCCAGCGTGTCCGCCAAGGACTGGTTGAGCAGCTCCACCAGTTGCGCGCGGGCCTCCGCCGGCAAGTCGATCTGGGTGGGGTAGAGACGGGTTTTTGCGGCGGTAACCATAGCCAACCTCCTAAGTTGTGTTTCCATTATCTGGGATCCGCCTCGGCTCTGGGGCCTGCTGATTCCCGACTGAGTCCATACTAACACAAACTCGGAATGAGTATGAGTTAGCAAGCGCTTACTTGCCGATGCAGAAGCGGCTGAAGATCTGATCCAGCACCGCTTCGGAGATCTCCTCGCCGGTGATTTGGCCAAGGGCGTGCAGGGCGCCGCGCAGGTCGATGGTCCAAAAATCGAGGGGGAGCTGCGCCTGCATAGCCTGAACGACTTGTTCCAGGCTGGCTTGGGCCTGGCGGAGGGCGGCGGCCTGGCGTTGGTTGAGGCTCACCTCCAGGTTGGGCTGGGGCCGCCCCTGAGTCACAAGCTGCTCCAAGGCCTCTTCCAGCTCCGGGATCCCTTGGCCTTGGGCGGCGACGGCGGGGACGCGGTAGGCGATCTCGGGCGGGAGGCGGATCTTGTCGGCGGGGGCGAGGTCGGTTTTGTTGATCACCAGGATGAGGGGGCGGTGGCGGATGGACGCGTAGATGGCGGCGTCGGCATCCGTCCAGCCGGCCTGGGCGTCGATGACCAGCACCAGCACATCGGCAGCTTGAGCCAGCCGTTGGGAGCGCTCCACCCCTAGCCGTTCCACCGGATCGTCGGTGGCGCGAATGCCGGCGGTATCCAGGAGCTGGACGGGGATCCCTCTGACCACCAACTGGGATTCCACCACGTCGCGGGTGGTGCCGGGCAGGTCGGTGACGATGGCGCGATCCTGGCCTGACCAGGCGTTGAGCAGGCTGGACTTGCCCACATTGGGCCGCCCGACGATGGCCACCTTGACCCCGGTGCGCAGCAATTGCCCCCGCTCGGCGGTGGCCAGCAGGGCCTGCATCTGGGCCTGGATGGCTTGCAGCCGGGCCTGCCAAGCGGGGACGTCCAGGGGGGGCAGATCCTCTTCAAAGTCGAGGCGGGCTTCGATCTCGGCCAATAAACCCAGCAGCTCCTGGCGCAGGGCGCGGATGGACTGCCCCAACTTGCCCTGCAGCCCCGCCAGGGCCATTTGGGCCGCCTGCGGGGAGCGGGCCGCCACCAGATCGGCCACGCTTTCGGCCTGGGTGAGGTCGATGCGGCCGTTCAAGAAAGCGCGCAGGCTGAACTCCCCCGGCTGCGCCAGCCGTGCCCCCTGGCGCAGGCACTGCTGCAGCGTGGCCTGAACCACCATGATGCCGCCGTGGCAGTGCAGCTCCACTACGTCCTCGCGGGTGTAGGAGCGGGGAGCCTGCATCCAGACGGCCAGGGCCTCGTCCAACCGCCGGCCCTTCTCGTCGTGGATCCAGCCGTAGAGGAGGCGATGGCTTTCCCAGACTGCGTTGCGGCGGGCGGGAGTAAAGATAGCCTGGGCAATGGCCAAAGCCCGCGAACCGGAGAGGCGTACAATGCCAATGCTGCCCTGTTCGGGCACCACTGCCGTGGCAATGGCAGCAATGGTATCGGCCAGGGGCGCAGTCAGATCCATCCTCGACAAAGCCCGGCTTGAATTGTCGCAACTGTTGGATTCCCCATCGGCTTTCCCCGATCCCCTGCAGAGGTCTCTTGCGCCTATTGGCGCGCCTCCCCGAAGTCGGAAAAAGCTATAAAAAGCCGTGCGACCCGGTGAAGGCCGGGGTAGCCTGACAGTGGCAACTCACGCTCGTCCCGGATACTTATGAAGCCGTTACGCACGTTCAAGGTCACTCCCTACCTGCCGGCTGCTCTGGAAAGTCTGCGCTTGTTGGCCTATAACCTGCATTTTAGTTGGAACGTGGAAACCCGCAGCCTGTTTCGGCGCATGGATCCAGATCTGTGGGATGCCTGTGGCCACAATCCGGTGGCTTTGTTGGGGCAGATTCGGCAGGAGCGGCTGGACGAGCTGGCGGAGGATCCTGGTTTTTTGGCCCACCTGGAGCGGGCCAGCCAACAGCTCCAGAGCTACCTGCAGGAAGACACCTGGTATCGCAAGTATCGCTCGGCCCAAGCGGTGGAAGGGGAGTGCTACGCCTATTTTTCAGCCGAGTTTGGTCTGGCAGATTGTTTGCCCCTCTACTCAGGAGGCCTGGGGGTCTTGGCCGGGGATCACCTCAAGGCGGCCAGCGACCTGGGCCTGCCGCTGGTGGGGGTGGGCCTGCTCTACCAGAAGGGGTATTTTCGCCAGTACCTCAACCCCGACGGCTGGCAGCAGGAGCGCTATCCCGTTAACGATTTTTTCAATATGCCCCTGGAGCTGCAAAGAGATGCGGAGGGCCGCGAGATTCGCATCGAGGTGGACTACCCCAAACGCAAGGTGTTTGCCCGCATTTGGAAGGCGATGGTGGGGCGGGTGCCCCTCTACCTGCTGGACACCAACATCGAGCCCAACAGCCAGTACGACCAGGACATCACCGATGAGCTGTACGGCGGCGACCAGGATGTGCGCATCCACCAGGAGATCATGTTGGGGATCGGCGGCGTGCGGGCTTTGCGCGCCCTCGGCATCCATCCCACCGTCTACCACATGAACGAGGGGCACTCGGCTTTTTTGGCGGTGGAGCGCATCCGCCTGTTGATGGTGGAGCAGGGGTTGAGCTTTGAAGAAGCCTGGCAGGTGGCCAAGTCCAGCCAGATGTTTACCACCCACACGCCGGTACCTGCCGGGATCGACCTGTTCCCGCCCGACAAAATCGACTACTACCTCGGCTTCTACTACAGCCAGATGGGCCTGAGCCGGGAGCGCTTTTTGGCCCTGGGCCGCGAAAACACCGGCGACTTTCAATCCCCCTTCAGCATGGCAGTGCTGGCCATCAACATGGCCTCGTTTGTCAACGGCGTCAGCAAGCTGCACGGGTCGGTCTCGCGCAAGATGTTCAGCCGCCTCTGGCCCGAGATCCCGCTGGAGGAAGTGCCGATTACCTCCATCACCAACGGGGTGCATGCCCGCACCTGGGTGGGGGAAGAGAACCAGGCCCTCTACGATCGCTACCTGGGGCCGGATTGGGCGGAGGCTCCCCCCTCGGATCCCCTGTGGCAGAAAGTGGATCGGATCCCGGATGGGGAGCTGTGGCGGGCCCACGAGCGCAGCCGCTCGCGCCTGATCAACTTCGTTCGCGAGCGCCTGGTGGAGCAACTGCAAAAGCGGGCGGCCTCAGCGGTGGAAATTCAGTGGGCCTCTGAAGCCCTCAACCCGGAAGTGCTCACCATTGGCTTTGCCCGCCGCTTTGCCACCTACAAGCGGGCCACCCTCTTGTTTCACAACCTGGAACGGCTCAAAGCCTTGCTCAACCATCCCCGCTACCCGATGCAGTTTATCTTTGCCGGCAAAGCCCACCCTCGCGACAACCCCGGCAAGGAGCTGATCCGGCAAATTGTGCAAGTGTCGCGCCAGCCGGAGTTTCGCCAGCGGCTGGTGTTTATCGAAGACTACGACATGTACATCACCAGCCTGCTGGTAGCCGGGGTGGATGTGTGGCTAAACACCCCCCTGCGCCCCCGCGAGGCCAGCGGCACCAGTGGCATGAAGGCGGCGGCCAACGGCCGACAGAACCTGAGCATTTTGGATGGCTGGTGGGATGAGGCCGATTACTACCAGACCGGCTGGCCCATTGGCCGCGGCGAGGAATACGAGGATCGCGCCTACCAAGACGAGGTGGAGTCCAACGCCCTCTACGACCTGCTGGAACAGGAGGTTGCCCCTCTGTTTTACCAGCGCGGTAGCGATGGCCTGCCCCACGCCTGGATTCGGCGCATGAAGCAGGCCATTCAGCTCAACTGCCCCCGCTTTAGCACCCAGCGCATGGTACTGGAGTATGCCGAGCGGGCCTACATTCCCCTCAGCAACTACTTCGACCGCATGCGCCGCGATAACTTCGAGTCGGCTCGCCAGTTTACCCGCTGGCGCAGCCATCTGCAGGAGAACTGGTACAACATTCGGGTTGTCAATGTCCAGGTCGAACCCCCCAAGAAAGCTTCCGCCGCCGGCCTCCCCTCGGCGCAAAACGACCAAGTGGTGATGGCCCGCGATCCCCTCACGGTGACCGTTGAGGTGCGGCTGGGATCCCTGCAACCCCAGGATGTCATCGTCCAGGCCTACCAGGGGCCGGTGGACGACAACGGCCAGATCCGGAACGGCCAAGCAACCCCCCTGCGCTACGTGGAGACGGTGGAGGATCGGGCCATCTTCTCCGGCCAGATTCGCTACGAGGCCAGCGGCTTGCAGGGGCTGGCCATCCGCCTGCTGCCCTTTCATCCTGACATGCACGATCCCTATGAGCTGCGGCTGATGCTCTGGGCCTAGAATGTCCGTTCCACCCAAAAGGGAGAAGGAAGGGGAACAGCAGGGATCCCCTTCCTATGCGGATCCAGCCTGAACAAGAGAGACTCCCCAAATTCGTGCGGATGGGTGTTTCTCGCTGCCCAATCAGGCAGAATCAGAGAAACCAGCTCCGGGTTGATGCCATGCTCAAAGCCCACGACTCGGCCGGTTTGCGCCTGTTGCTCACGGCTGCCCTGCTGTTGGGGGGCTTGGCCAGTTGGCGGCAGGATCGCCTCTCGGCAGTGATGGGTCTGGCCAGTGCGGCAGCCATTTCAGCCTTCACCCGCCCCGCCATCTTGGCTTACAACCGGGGTCGCGAACGGTGGCTGAACCGGGATCTGATAGGGGCTGTCGAGCAGCTCAACCTGGCGCTGCAGCAGGATCCCTGTCTGACCAACGCCCACCTTCTGCGCGGCCAGGTTTACCTCGAACTCGGCCAACTTCCCCAGGCGCTGGCGGACTTCGACCAAGCCACCCGGTTGGCCCCGCGCCGGCCAGAGTCCTATCTCTACCGCGGCCTCCTTCTTCAGTTGCAGGGGGATTTGCAGGGGGCAATAGCCGAGCTTGCCGAGGTAGTACGCCGGCATCCCAGCGCCCCCCACCACCTCCGCTTGGCCAACCTGCTCAGGCAACAGGGATCCCTGCCTTCAGCTCTAGCTCACCTGGACGAGGCCATTTGTCGGGATCCCACCTCGGCGCCTGCCTATGCCTGCCGCGCTACGGTGTACGGCTACCTGGGAGAATGGGAGGCGGCTGTGGCCGATTGGTCCCAGGCCATCCGCTGGGATCCCTGTCCGGCCCACCACTATGGGCGGGGCGTTGCCTATGCTTGGGCCGATTGCTATAACGAGGCCATTGCCGACCTCAGCCGCAGCCTCGAGGCAGAACCCTGCCAACCCCACGTTCTCTACATCAGGGGCAATCTTCTCTACGAGCTGGGGGAGATCAAAGCTGCCCTCGACAATTACGACCAGGCCTTTCGCTTGGAAGCCGACGGCAACCTCGGGGATCCCACCGACGAGTACGGCTTGTACGGTCGGGGGCTGGCTTACGGAAATATGGGAGATAGGGCAACGGCTATTTCCAGTTGGCAAGCCGCTTTGCAGGTCAGCCGCCAACACCACAACCTAGTTTTGCAGGAACAGGCGCATCGATCTTTGCGGCAGCTCCAGGATTTGGACGGAGATCCCGGAGCCTTTGGCTAGCGAGGTCGAAGGGATCCCCTCAGAACATTGCCGCGAAACTGGCGTAAAATTTGCTTATCGCCATCTCAATTCCCCTGATCTGCAGTTGGATTTTTCCCACCTCCTTCTGTGGCTGCCGTGAAACACACCCTCAGCGCTCTTGTGCAGGATCAGCCCGGGGTCTTAACCCGCATCGCTGGCATGTTTGCCCGCCGGGGCTTCAACATCGACAGCCTCACCGTTGGCCCCACCGAGCGGCCTGGCATCTCCCGCATCACCATGGTGGTGCAGGGGGATGAGCACGATGTGGAGCAGATGACCAAGCAGCTCTACAAGCTGATCGACGTGCTGAAAGTAACCGACATTACCCATGTCCCCTGTGTAGAACGGGAGCTGATGCTCGTCAAGGTCAACGCCAGCATCGAAACTCGCTCGGCCATCATGGACGTGGCGCAGATGTTCCGTGCCCGGATTGTGGATGTGGCGGAAGAGTCTTTAACTTTGGAAGTGACAGGGGATCCGGGCAAAATGGTGGCCATCATCAAGATGTTAACCAGCTTCGGCATTCGGGAGATTGCCCGCACCGGCCTGGTAGCTCTCACCCGCGAGTCGGGAGTCAATACCGAGTACTTGAAGCAGCACCCCACCGTGGCAGTCGTCTGAGGGGCTTGGCCACGATGCCAACAGAGATTGCTTAGGGAGGAGGCCATGGCAAAACCGGAGAGAAGCCGGCGCCATAGGGGGCAGGCCCTGCGCAATAGCCTGCGTTGCCTGATGAGCCTCCTGGCCATTGGGCTGTTGGGGTTACTGGGGGGCTGTGGCCCCCGACCTCCCAAGTCGGTTGTGCAGCAGGCTCTGGCCTACCAGATCTCCCACCCGGCTGAGCCGGTTGCCTCGCTGGTGGGCAGCGACCGCTTAGCAGGCCGTTTGGAAGTGCAGGATGTCCAAATTCGTCAGGATCGCCGTGAACCCCTGCTGTTGGCCTCAGGAGAGAAACTGGAAGGCCACCACCTCAGCGGCACCTATACCGTAATTGTCAAGCCACCGGGATCCCGCCGCCCCTACCGCCGCAAGGGGGATCCCTTCCAGCTCACCCTGGCCCACCAGAAGGCGCAAAGTTCCCCTTCCCCTGGGGGAGCGCAGCCCAAAACCCTGCCCGAACGGTGGCTACTGGCCCATCCCTCTCCCGATGCCAAGAGCTGGGAGGTCATCGACTTTTTCCCCCAGCCGGCACCGCTGCCGGAGCTGCCTCCTGCCGAACAGGCGTACCGACACCCGACTGACCTTGACGCTCTCCCCGCCCCTATAGCTGGCTTTCGCCCAGGGGTAAGCCAGAGAACTCTTTCCTAGGCTGGAGGACTGCTCCCACCGGAGAAGTCAGCTACCTTCCCTGGGGAGGAAGAGATCCTTCGCGGCTACCTGGCCACAACAAAGCGCTACGTAGAAACTCCAAACAACGGTAGGCAGGCTCCTCTGCAGGCCTCAATGTTGTCCCTTGCGCCGCCATTTTCTGGGTCAGCACCGCAGAGGTGGTTGGCTCAGCGAAGCAAGGCCGCCCCCCACAGAAAGAGCCCATCCACCAACAGGGTATTCAGCACTGCTCCGGCAAAGGCCCAGTGGTGCAAGCGACGGGATCCCTGAATGACCCACAGGCCAACCCCAAGGAGCAGAAGGCTTAAGCCGATGCCCCAAGCTACCCCCCAAGGGGCGGCCATTTTGTCGAGCGCAGCCATAAACGGGACGGTTGCCTGATCCAGCCGGTCAAACCGCATCGCCTGCCGCCACTCCGGCAACAGCCCCACCGAGTAAATGTAAAGATCTGTAACCGCTGTGCCCCACAAGGAGCCGAGATAGAACCAGGTGCCGATGCGGGCAAAGCGTTGCCGTGCCCCCCACCAGACCATCGGGATCCCCAGAGCTTCCACCGGCATGTGCCAGAGGGGCTCCCAGCGCAGCCAGCCCCAGTAGAAGGATCCTGCCAGCCAAGTCAGCGTGAAGCCGTAGAGCAGATCCCCCCAGATGCGGGTGCGGGGCCGCGAGTAGAGCCGCCAGCTAAGGCCCAGCCAGCCTAGAGTCATCGCCAAGCTCAGCCAAGGGCTATAGCGCACCAGGGGCGCTGCCACAAAAACGGGTAGGCACACCAGCACAGCCGCCGCTCCCCCGATGGCGTGGTGAGAGGGAAACCGCCTTCGCAGAGAAGAACGGGGAATCTCCCGTCCGACTGGGCCCTGGGAGGCCAGGGAAGGCTCTTCTTGGAGAGGCGGCGAACAAGAGGTAGGAAACAAAACGCAATCTTAGAAACTTTTACATCAGTTAACATAGCATCTTCCCTGCCCTTTCCCGCCCCGGCCGAGAGGGGCCGGCGTTGCCAGGGTACTGCCGAAAATGTCAGGGTGAGAATAACGCGCTGCCCGGAAAACACTATGGAGTTGCTGTTGGCGGGAGATATCGGGGGCACCAAGACCAGCCTCAGCCTCTTCAATGCCCAAGATCCCGATCACAGCCTCTACCACTGCCGCTACGCCAGCCAGAGCTATCCCAACCTCACCCCGGTGGTGCTGGAGTTTCTGGCCCAGGCACGGCAGGAGCTGGGGCGAGATCCCCAACCGGTTGCCGCCTGCTTTGCTGTGGCCGGCCCCGTAGTGGAAGAAAAAAGCAGTCCAGGAGCCGGGGGACAGAGGGCCAAAATCACCAACCTGCCCTGGAGCCTGCACTCAAGCCAGTTGGCGGCGGAGCTGGGGATCCCCCGCCTAGCGTTGATCAACGACTTCAGCGCCGTAGGCTATGGGGTGCTGGCCCTGCGAGATCAGGATCTGGAAACGCTGCAGACAGGAGAGCGGCAGCCCCAGGCGCCCATCGGCGTCATCGGGGCGGGCACAGGGCTGGGGCAGGCCTACCTCACCTGGGGAGAAGGCGGCTACCAGGTTCATGCCAGCGAGGGGGGGCATGTGGATTTTTCTCCACGGACCCCTTTGGAATGGGAGCTGCTGCGGTATCTGCAACAACGACATGGGCGCGTCTCCACCGAGCGGGTGGTCTCGGGGCAGGGGATCGTGGCCATCTATCAATTTCTGCGGGATAGCCGCTGGGGCCAGGGAGAGGAGCAGTTGCTGGCCCAAATTGCCGCCTGGGAAAGGGGAGCCAGCCCCGTCGACCCAGCCGCCCAAATTGCCAATGCCGCCCTGGAGGGACGGGATCCCTTGGCGGTGGAGTGTTTGCGGCTGTTTACCAGCTTGTATGGGGCCGCTGTCGGCAATTTTGCCCTGCACCTGCTGCCCCGTGGGGGCCTGTTCATCGCCGGCGGGATCGCGCCCAAGCTCCTGCGCCTGTTGCGGGAGGGAGAGTTTTTGCCCTCCTTTTTGGATAAGGGACGGATGCGCACTCTGCTGGAGCAACTGTCAGTGCAGGTGGTGGTGAACGCCCAGGTGGGCTTGATAGGGGCTGCCCACTATGCCGCCACTTTGCTGTAGAGGTTAAGCCTGTTGGCGGCAGGGATCCCCCGCTCCCTTCTCCCAGGGGGAGAGGGGGGCTGGGCAAGGCGCAGGATGGCCATGCCTAGGGCTTGTTCCTGCTCGCAAAGGCCGCATTTTCCGCTGCCAAAAACAACTGGGCCCGCCAAAAGCAGGTGATGGATTTGCTGTCGAAATCCAGGCCAAAACGGGCCATTTCTGTCAGTTCGGCAGGCGAAAGCTCCACCACCGCAATGTCTTCATCTTCATCCTTGGCCGGTGGAGCATCCAGCACTTCCAGATCCCGCGCCAGGTAGGCGTACATGATCTCGCTGGAATAGCCGGGGCACAGATAAAATTGGCCGAGGGGATCCCAGCGGTGGGCGCGCAGGCCGGTTTCTTCTTCCAGCTCGCGGCGAATGGTTTCATCAGGATGTTCCCCTGGCTCGACGGTACCGGCGGGAAACTCGTAGAGGTAGGCGGCGACGGCAAAGCGATATTGGCGAATGCAGACGAACTTGCCTTCGGCAGTGACCGGCACGGCCACCACGCCGCCGGGGTGGAGGAGGTACTCCCGCTCCCCTTCGGTGCCGTTGGGAAAGCGCAAGCGCTGGCTGACAAAGGTGTACTTGTGGCCTTGAAAGCGCAGGCGCTCGCGAAGGATCTGCGATGGGGTGTGCATGGCAAGGTTGCTCAGAGAAAGGCCCCCCTCAGCTTAATCGGTGGCGGTGCTGTTGGAGCTCCCCCCTTAAGGTAAAGTCAGAGGGGCAAGCGAAGGTGCAGGCCATGATCTCCCCTTCTCTGAAGGAGTTCCTCGCCCTCAGCCAACAGGGCAATTTCATCCCGGTCTACCAAGAATGGGTGGCGGACTTGGAAACGCCTGTCTCTGCCTGGTACCGGGTCTGTGCCGGGCGGCCCTACAACTTTCTGCTGGAATCGGTGGAGGGAGGGGAACAGGTGGCCCGCTACAGCTTCCTCGGCTGCGACCCTTTGTGGGTTTTGCAGGTGCGCGGGGATCAGGCCTTGCAGATCCACCGCGATGGGCATCGAGAGCAGCACCAAGGGGATCCCTTTGCCGTTTTGGCCCGCTGCCTGCAGCCCTATGAGCCGGTGCACCTGCCGGAGTTGCCCAGCAGCATCGGCGGGCTCTTTGGCTACTGGGGCTATGAGCTGATTCGCTGGATCGAGCCCAAGGTGCCCATTCACCCCCTGCAGCCGGGGGATCCCCCCGACGCTATCCTCATGCAGGTGGACAGCATCCTGATCTTCGACCAGGTCAAGCGCAAGATCTGGGTGGTGGCCTTTGCCGACACACGCCAGCAGCCGGCGGAGCAGGCCTACGCCCAAGCCTGCCGGCGGGTGGAACAGTTGGTGCAACAGCTCAGCGCCCCCCTTTCTCTTGCCCACCTCAGCCTCGACTGGAAGCCGCAACTGCCCGATGCCATTCCCCCCAGCACCCTCAGCCGCGCCGCCTACTGCCAGGCGGTGGAGCAGGCCAAAGCCTACATCCGGGCTGGCGAGATCTTTCAGGTGGTGCTCTCGCAGCGCTTCACCACCCCTTTTGCTGGAGATCCTTTCCGGCTCTACCGCTCCCTGCGGCTGATTAACCCCTCCCCCTACATGGCGTTTTTCCAGTTTGGCGATCTCTGCCTTGTCGGCTCCAGCCCAGAAGTGATGGTCAAGCTCACTCGGATAGGGGAAGAGCGCATCGCCACCGTGCGTCCCATCGCCGGCACCCGCCCCCGCGGCGCCACCCCCGCCCAAGACCGCCAGTTGGAGCAGGAGCTGTTGGCGGATCCCAAGGAGCGGGCAGAGCATGTGATGCTGGTGGACTTGGCCCGCAACGACCTGGGGCGGGTCTGCCGCCTGGGATCCGTGCAGGTGGACGACCTGATGCAGATCGAGCGCTACAGCCACGTGATGCACATCGTCAGCAATGTGGTGGGGCAGTTGGATCCCCGCTACAGCGCCTGGGATCTGCTGCGGGCCACCTTTCCTGCCGGCACGGTTACTGGCGCTCCCAAGATCCGCGCCATGCAGATTATCCACGAGCTGGAAGGGTCTCGCCGCGGCCCCTACGCCGGCGCCTATGGCTACTACGACTTTGCCGGCCAACTGAACACCGCCATCACCATCCGCACCCTGCTGGTTCAGGGGGACCAGGTGAGCATCCAAGCCGGGGCGGGCATCGTGGCCGACTCGGATCCGGAGCGGGAGTACCAAGAATGCCTGAACAAAGCGCGGGGCATGCTCATGGCAGTGGCCAGCTTGCAGAAGGAGTAAAGGCTCGTGTTAGCCCAGGTGCACTTTAGCCATGCCGAGCGGGAGCGCCGGCAGCTGGATCCAGAGACCGTAGAGCAGGCGTTTCACCTGTTTTCCACCGAGGGCTACCTGGTGCTGCCGGAGATCTTCCCCACGGCGCTCATCGACAAGCTACACAGTAGCTTTCTGACCACCTACAGCCGCTACTGCACCCACGAAAACCACCCCGACGCCCTGTTGGTGGGCAATCGACGAGTGATGGTGACGGTGCGCCTGGAGGGGCCCTTTAACGATCCCCTGCTCTATGCCCATCCCTTAATCCTGCCTATCTTGCAGCGAATCTTGGGATCAAGCCTGATCCTGAGCGGGCTGGGGGTGGTAGTTTCTCTGCCGGGATCCGCCGACCAACAGGTTCACCGGGATCTCTCCCACCTCTTCGGCGACGCAATTCTAGATGCCATCGTCCCCTGCTATGCCCTGAATTTGCTTATCCCGCTGGTGGAGGTCAACGAAGAGAACGGCATGACCCGCCTCTGGCCTGGCAGCCACGCTGTTTTCGAGGCCCACTACACCGAGCTGGCCCGGCAGATGCCCTTTGTCGATCCGCCGCTGGCCAAGGGATCCTGCCTGCTGTTCGACTACCGCTTGATTCACCTGGGCCGGGCCAATCGTTCTGCTGCTCCCCGGCCCCTCCTCTACAACACTTACAGCCGACCTTGGTTCCGGGATCCCGTCAACTATACCCGACAGCCCCCCCTGGTGATCCCGGCAGCCGAGAAAGAGCGGATCCCGGCCCAGCACCACTCCCTATTCGTGGCAGCGCAGATTGTGTAGAGGAAAGTTTTGAGGAATGTGGGAAGATGCCTCAGAATGGGGGTGGGTATCCCCGTTGTTGAAGTTTGATTGCGCACCCCACCATGAGCGAAAGCACCTCTCAAGAGCCATCTTGGGCGCCGACGGCAGACGAAATGGCCCCTGCTGTGGGTCCTGGCGCAGAAACCGCCCCGGCTCCTGAAGCCGACAAGGGATCCGCCGCCCGGCGTGTCCGCCAACTCTTGGGCATGAAAGGGGCAGAGGTGGAGTCTCGCTCCGTTTGGCAAGTCCACCTGCAACTGATGAAGCCCGTGACCTGGATCCCGCTGGTGTGGGGCCTGATTCCGGGAGCGGCCTCCTCCGGCCACTTCACCTGGACTTGGGAAAACGTGGCCCTCATCTTGGTGGGCATGATCCTGGCCGGCCCCTTGATGACGGGCTACACCCAGACCCTGAACGAATACTACGACCGCGACATCGACGCCATCAACGAGCCCTATCGCCCCATCCCTTCCGGGGCCATCTCCCTGCGGCGGGTGGTCATCCAAATCTGGGTGCTGCTGATCCTGGGGCTGGCGTTGGCCTATGCCCTGGATTGGTACACCGGCCACGACTTTCCGGTGATCACCTGCATTGCCCTGGCGGGAGCCCTAATTGCCTACATCTACTCGGCGCCGCCCCTGAAACTAAAGCGCAACGGCTGGCTGGGGAACTACGCCCTGGGGGCCAGCTACATCGCCCTGCCCTGGTGGACGGGACATGCCCTCTTTGGCGAGCTGAACTGGACAATCTGCATTCTGACCCTGATCTACAGCTTGGCCGGCCTGGGGATCGCCGTGGTCAACGATTTCAAAAGCATGGAGGGGGATAGACAATTTGGCCTCGCCTCCTTGCCGGTGATGTTTGGGGCGATGGGGGCGGCCTGGATCGCGGCGCTGATGATCGACCTGTTTCAGTTCGGCATGGCCTCGTTTTTGCTGGGAGCTGGCCTAAAGCTCTACGCCGCAATTTTGGTGCTGCTGATTATCCCGCAGATCACCTTCCAAGACATGTACCTGCTGCGGGATCCCCTCAACAACGACGTCAAATACCAGGCCAGCGCTCAGCCTTTTCTGGTGTTGGGCATGCTGGTGGTGGGGCTGGCGCTGGGCCGCTTGGGGCTGGGGTAGTCGAGCCAAGGCCAAAGTGCCCATCCTGGCAACCGAGGTGACGGCTTCCGCCCTGGGGTGCTCCCTCTGCCTGGGCCAAGATCAAGTCAGGATCCCATCGGGGATGGCCGATGGATCCCAAAAAGTGGGATGGCCCTGGGCCAAAGGAGATATCCGATGAAGCTGTCTATTCCCCTCCAACTCAGCCTGAGCCTGGCTCTGCTCTTGGGGGCGGTCGTCCCTGCACAAGCCCAGCGGATCGTCATCGACGGGCGCGGGATCCTGGTCGAACCCAGCACCGGTGGCTCGGTCATCCTCAACCCCGACCAGCCGCTCTTGGCTCCGATCCCGCCTGGGGGAGTTCCTTTTTCCCTCGATGCAGAGGGCCAAGTGGTCTCTGCCCCTGGCTACCGCTGCAGCGCCGCCACCGCTGCCGACAACTCTCCCATCATCTGCCGCTCCCAGTTCAACCCCAACGACGTGGTGGTCTACGAGCGGGATGGCCGCTCCAACACCTTCTTCGTCAATACTGACAACCCTGTGATCCAGCCTTCCGGCAGCGGCCTGCGGATTCTGCCCAACTCCGAGCCGGTGCAGCCCTCCGGCAGTGGCTTGCGCATCATCCTCAACTGACAGACGGGAAGCGGCCCCCTGTCTAAGGGGATCCCTCAGGAGCAGCTCCCGCTCGTCTTGCCTCCAATTCCCTTAGGATCTGCCGGTGGCGCTGCCGGGTGATGGGGTACAGCCACACCAGCAGGATCCCACCGATTAAAGCCACTGCCGGCAGGGGGCCGATGGCGAGGCGGATGGCCAGCAAGGCCAATTCTGGCTGGAGGGGTGGGGCCTCTCCGGCCACCGAAGGGATAAAGCCGGCCCAATCCAGAGCTTGTCCCACGAAAAACAGCCCTAGCGCCAGGCCCACCTTTTGCAAGAACACCATGAAGGCATAGAAGATCCCTTCCCGCCGCTCCCCAGTGTGCAGCTCGTCCAGGTCGATGACATCCGGCAGCATTGACCAAGGGCCAAGATACACTGTGGCGGAAACCCCGATCCCTGCCAACAGGGCTAGTGCAATCATGAGCCGCTCCTGGCCGGCCTGCAGGAAAAATAGGCCCGCCTGCGAGATGAGCCAAAACCCCGCCCCGATCAGGTACATGGCGCGCTTGCCCAGCCGAGCGCTCAGGCATGTCCAGGCAAACAGGGTCAGCACGGCAACACTCTGAACCGCCAACACCACCAGAGAAATCCACACCTCGGGCAGGCCCATCCAGAAGACGATGAAATAGGGGATGATCGTGGCTGTGAACTGAAAGGCCAGCCAAGAACACAGGTAGATGCCGCTGACAAACAGGTAGGGGCGATTGCTGAAGGCCACCCGCAGTTGCTGCAGCAGAGGCAGCGGATCCCGTTGGGATTGAAAACGTTCTCGTACTCCCCAAAAGCAGAGCAGCAGGGGCACAGCCGAGATGGCCCCAAAACAAGCCCCCGCCAGCAGATGGCCGGCAGCCCGATCCGGCAGCAGGTTAAACAGCAGCGGAAAGGTAACCACGGCAACCATGCTGCCCCCCACCGAGAAGGCAAAGCGAAATTGGTTGAGCCGGGTGCGCTCGTCGTAATCCTGGGTTAGCTCCGCCGTCAGGGAGGCGTAGGGGATGTTGGCGGCAGAATAAAAGGTGTTGAACAGCAGGGACACCGCCAGGTAGTAGGCGAAAAGGGGGCCCATCTGACCGGGAAAAGGGATCCACCACTGAGCTGCAAAAGTCAGGCCAAAGGGGATGGCCGAAAACAGCAGCCAGGGGCGGCGACGGCCCCAACGGCTGCGGGTGCGGTCGCTGAGGATGCCGATGATGGGATCGTTGACGGCATCCCAAAAGCGGGTGATGGCGTAGATGCTGCCGGCCAAGCCTGCCGCCATGCCGACGGTATTGGTGAGAAAGGGCAGCAGGAAAAAGATGAGGATATTGGCCGTCATGCCCGTGCCCAGATCCCCCACCCCATAGGCCAGCTTCGTCCGCAAGCTCAGTCGTTCTCCGGTCATGGCCTGCCTTGGCAAAGGAGAGTCTTACTTAGTCTAGGGGGAAGGGGCAGGCGAGAGGGCTAATTGCCCTTTTCGCGGAGGGGCTAAGAGCGCATCTGGCTCATCGCCTCCAGATTCAACGCCTTGGCCACCTGTTCCGGGCTCATCAAGTTGCGCTCCAACACGATCTGGCGGATGGGCTTGCCGGTTTCCAGGGAGATCTTAGCCACCTCTGCCGCCTGCAGGTAGCCAATGTAGGGATTGAGGGCAGTCACCAAAGCCAGCGTCCCCTCAGCATAGCTGCGGCAGCGATCCGCCTGGGCGGTGATGCCGCGGACGCAGCGCTCGGTAAAGACGCGCAGGCTGTTGTTGAGGATCTGCAAGCTATGCAGGAGGTTATAGGCAATCAGCGGCATCATCGCGTTGAGCTCAAATTGGCCTGCCTGGGCGGCGAGGAGAATGGCGGTGTCCAGGCCGATCACCTGAAAGCAGACCATGTTCAGCATCTCGGCCATCACCGGGTTGTACTTGCCGGGCATGATGGAGGAGCCGGGCTGTACCGGCGGCAGTTGGATCTCTTTGAGGCCAGTCTTGGGGCCGGAATCCATCAGGCGTAGGTCGTTGGCCATTTTGATGGCATCTTGGGCCAGGTTGCGCAGGGATCCCGACAGGTGCACAAAGGGGGCCATGCTCTGCATCGCCGCCATGGGATGGGGGGCCGGGGTAAGGGGCAACTGGGTGTACTCTGCCAGCCGTTGCACCACCTTTTGCCGGTACTGGGGATGGGTATTGAGGCCGGTGCCGACGGCGCTGCCCCCCAGCCCCAAGCTGCCCAGAGCCTGGCTGGCCTCCTCGATCCAGCGGCGGTGCTGGGCAAAGATGGCCGCATAGGCGCCGAAGCTATCTCCCAGCCTTATGGGGACAGCATCCTGCAAATGGGTGCGGCCCGCCTTGAGAATGCCGTGGAACTCCTGTGCTTTCTGCTCCAGCGCCGCCACCAGGTTGTCCAGCGTGCCCAAAAGATCCCGCCGCACCCGCAGCAGGGCCGCCAGGCGAATGGCGGTGGGGATGACGTCGTTGGTGGATTGGCCGTAGTTGACATGGTCGTTGGGGCTGACCCGCTCGTAGCGCCCCTTGGGCTCTCCCAGGATCTCCAGGGCGCGGTTGGCCAACACCTCATTGACGTTCATGTGGTGGGAGGTGCCCGCCCCGGCCTGGTACACATCCACCACAAACTGATCCCGCAGGGATCCCTGGAGGATCTCGTCTGCCGCTTGGACAATGGCCTTGGCCACGTCGGGGGGAATGCAGCCCAGCTCGCCGTTGACCTCCGCCGCCGCTTTTTTGATGAGCACGCAGGCCTCCACGTACTCCGGCAGCGGCTTGAGGCCGCTGATGGGAAAATTCTCCAGGGCGCGGGCGGTTTGGATGCCGTAGTACACCGACTGCGGCAGTTGCCGCTCCCCCATCGCGTCCCGCTCGCTGCGCACTTGCAGTGGGTCTGTCTCTGGAACCATGGCACAGCTCTAGCTGGCAGGTTTTTGGGAAGGTTCCTGTAGAGGTAGGGATCCCTTTTCCTGGAGAGCAGCCAACTGCTGGCTAATCCGCTCGTTGTTTTCCGCCAAGACGAGCACCATGGCCGCGCAGGCCAGATGAACTCCTGCCCGGAATTCGGCCGAGGCTTTGTACTGAGCCAGCGCCTCGCTATCTCCTTCTCGCGGGCTCAGGATCAGTTGCACCGACTTTTGGGCCAACTCTTTCAGTTCCCGTTCCGTTAAACCGAGCTGCACCACTTTTGCCCTCCCTGCTAACCGGAAAACAAGCCCCCCCCTGCCCTCTCACCGGCAGGAGCGCCACTTTGGTTATCCTACCGCGGTTGCTGCCCCAATCCAGCATCCTTCTTCCTTCCAGTGGGTCGGCGAACCCCTAGAAGAAAACAAAAAATGCCGGCTAGTATAGGTGCAGCATGCCTTGCCCTCCTGGCCGATAGACCACTTGGGGGTGCAAGTCCGTCGGCCAGCAACGGCGCAAAAGAGGCTGCTATTCTCTGAGTACTACCATCTAGGTTGTTGTTCACAGAGAGGAAAACTTGTCCGTAGAACGTCCACTTGACCGCTTGCCCCGCAAGCAGCGCGCAGAGCTGCCGGCCATCAACGAGCGCATCCGCTTCCCCAAAATTCGCCTCATCGACACCGATGGCACCCAGTTGGGGATCATGAGCCCGCGCGAAGCCCTGCGCCTGGCCGAAGAAAAAGATCTGGACTTGGTCTTGGTCAGCGACAAGGCGGATCCTCCTGTCTGCCGCATCATGGACTACGGCAAGTTCAAGTTTGAGAAGGAGAAAAAAGAACGGGAGGCCCGCAAAAAACAACACACCGCCGAGATCAAGGAAGTGAAGTTTCGCTACAACATCGGCGAGCACGACTACCACGTCCGCCTGCGCAGCGCTCAGCAGTTTTTGGGGGATGGAGACAAGGTAAAAGCCACGGTGATGTTTCGCGGTCGCGAGGCCCAGCACGCCGAGTTGGGGGAAGAGTTGCTGCAGCGCTTGTTCAAAGACCTAGAAGGCGTGGCGGAAATGCAGCAGCCCCCCCAAAAGGAAGGGCGAAACATCACGATGATCCTCTCCCCCAAAAAATCCACCTGAGGAGGGATCCCGTCTATGGCTCTTGCTGTTGGGGATCCGGCGCCGGAGTTTACCCTGCCCGATGCCGAGGGCAATTTGGTCAGCCTGAGCCAGCTGCGGGGCCGGCGGGTGGTGCTCTACTTCTACCCGCGGGACAACACTCCCGGCTGCACCCGAGAAGCCTGTGGCTTTCGCGATGCCTACGCCGAGTATCAGGCGCACGGGATCCACGTCTTGGGGGTGAGCGCCGACGACGCCCGTTCCCACCAAAAGTTTGCCCAAAAACTGCAGCTTCCCTTTCCGCTGCTGGTGGACGAGGGGGCCAAGGTGGCCAGCGCCTACGGCGTCTATGGCCCGAAAAAGTTCATGGGCAAAGTCTATAACGGCATTCACCGCACCACCTTTGTCATCGATCCGGAGGGGAAGATCGAGGCCATCATCACCAAGGTCAAGGTGGAGGCTCACGCGGCGGAGCTGCTCAAGCAGTTAACCGGCTCCTAAGCTCTCTGTTGGGGGGTGCAGGGGGAGCAGCCCTGTCGGCAAAGGTGCCTAGGTGTCCAGCGTTCCCGTGCCGAGATTAGGACAAGAAGAGAGCGGGCAGGGGATATAACGATACAAGGTGCCGGTATGGATTCCCCTGGGGCCGTGTCCCGACGCACCCGTACCACCAAGTCGATTCACGACAGCTACCAAATTTTGGGTTTGGCCGGCCAAGGGCAGTATGGGCGCGTGTTCTGTGCCCGGCCCCGCCACGGGGGGGATCTGGTGGCCCTCAAGGAGCTGCCGGCAGAGCGCTTTCCCACCCCCAACCTGCTGCGGGAGCTGCGCTACCTGCTGACATTGAACCACCCCAACATCACCCGCTGCTACGCCCTCGAACATGCCCGTGAGGGGCGCTATTTGGTGTTGGAGTACTGCGAAGGGGGCACGCTGCGGGAGCTGATCGACCAGGTGGAGCGGGGGCTGTGGCTGCCGGTCAAGCAGGTTTTGGGCTTTGTGGATCAGATCTTGGCCGGCTTGGATCATGCCCATCGACAGGGGGTAATCCACTGCGATGTCAAGCCAGAGAATATCTTGCTCAAGCCCACGCCCCAGGGTTGGCAACTGAAGCTGACGGACTTTGGCATCGCTCGTCACCCCCAGCCTGCTCCCGGCGAGATCTCTGCCACCGGCTCCCCCGCCTACATGGCGCCAGAGCGGTTCTACGGCCAGTTCAGCCCCGCTTCTGACCTCTACGCGGTGGGGATCATCCTCCTGGAGCTGTTGACGGGCCGGCGACCCTTTTCCGGCTCCCCCAGCCAGTTGATGCACGCCCACCTCAACCAGCCGTTTGTCTGTCCGGAAGGGATCCCGGCCCCGCTGCAGGAACTGCTGGAGATCACGTTGCGCAAGTTGCCCCTGCGGCGGTTTCGCACCGCGGCCCAGATGCGTTCGGCCCTGGCAACCTTTGCCCGGGAGTGGCAGGAGCCAGCCGGTTGTTGGGTCGGCCCTCGCCTGTCCAGGCGGTCACCTCCCGGCCTGCAGGTCTGGGATCTGCCGGATCCGGGTTTTGTTGGCGAGGGCGGGATGGAGTCCCTGCCTGAGCAAAAGTTCTGCATCTGTGAAGATCCGAGCGGCTCCCGATCCCCGCTGCTGCTGCGGGTAACCCCTCAGCGGCTGGAGTGGCTGGATCTGCAGACCCTTGCCTCAGGAGCGCCGCCTCTGGCCTGTTTCTCCTTGGCCGAACCGTTGCAGCAAGTGCTGCCCTTGCCGAGCTTCCCGGAGGCTTTGGCTTTTTCCAAAAGCAACCTTTTGCACCTGAGTCCCGCGCGCGTCCGTACCTTGCTGAGTTTTGCGGAGGATTGGCGAGCCACCTGGCTGGCGGAGCGGCAGGAGTTGGTCTGGGCCACTGCCAAAGAAATTGGGGCAGTGCAATGGCTGCCGGCTGGGCCAACCGTAGCTCAACCTTTTCCGGAGTTCCACTGCTACTTTCGCTGGCCTTGGCAGGTGCCAACGGGATCCCTGCTCCGCTTGCTGGCTCTCTCGGAGCATCTGGTGCTGTTGGCGGGATTGGGGCGGCAGTGGGTGGAAATGACTGTGTTGCCCTATCCGGCGGCCTGGCCTCCGCAGACGGGCTCCCAGCCGCTGCGCTATCGCCTACCCCTGGATCCCAGGGGGAGAGTGCTCAGCTTGGGGGAGCGGCTGCTTTTTGCCGGCGGGGATGGAGGAGGCCAGGGATGCTGCCCCCACCTTTGCTCGGTGCAGGTCAACCCGCTGCGGCTGCGCCGCTGGTTTTTGAAGGGGTGGCCCCTGCAAATGGCCAAGGCCCCTTGGGGCGTGCTGCTCCTGTGTCGCGAGGGGGAGGAGTTCTCTTCCCTCTGGCTGTATAGCGAGGGGGGGTATCCCTTGGCCCAGGTGGCCGTGCCCGTCGGATCCGAGGTGTTGCAGGTGGGGCAAAGGGGACTGGTCTGGCTGCAAGTGCCCAAGGCCGGGAAGCCGCAGCAATTTCAGCTTTGGCAGTTGGATCTCAACCAGTTGCCGGCGAATGGCCATGCCGCCGAGGGGGTTGCTTTGGGCTAGCGACGGGTTTTTTGCTTTTGAAATGGCCCTAGCTGAGCTTGGGCTGTTCGGCTAGCTGCTGGAGTGGGCTTGGCGAGCCAATTGCTTGAGAAAGGCCAGCGGATAACGGCTGTGAAGCTGCTGCTTGAGCCGCTCTTGCAGGAGCTCCTCTTGCCAGGGATCCCCCGATTGCAGCCACTCCAGGTAGCTCAGCCCCGCCACCCGCGTCAGATAGGCTCCGCTGGCCGCCTGCAGCGGGATCCCCATGAGCATCCAGGGACTGGCTTTGAGGGCAGAGCCCAGGGCTTGGGTGGCCAGCTCCAGTCCCCCAAGCTGCACGATCATTTGCGCCAGGCTGTGGGCCATTTGTTGAGCCTGCTGCAGGGTGATGCGGCGATCGAACACCTGATGCAGCTCCCCGATCATGCGCGCCTGGATGACCACCCCCGCCAGCATATCCAAAGCCGGAAGGGGGGTCACGGCCAGGGCAGCAGCGGTGGCCCACTGCATCCGCTCCACGATCTGGCGACCCTGGTGGTAGCGCTCTTCCCGCAGGGCCTGTTGGACGGCCTCGCTCAAGGTTTGGGTTTGCAACAGGGCGTTGGCCAGGCGCAGATGGGATCCCTTTTGCTGCAGCAGGCGGGCCATCTGCTGGACCAGGGCGCCTGTATCGGGGGGCTGCGGCTCCCAGGTTTCTTGTCTGGAGCCATCGGGGAAGCAGTAGCGAACCTTCAAGGGCTCCGGGTCGGCGGCAATGGCCACCACCTGCTCAGGGGGAATGACGCCGGCGGTGCGCTGGCGCAGGTGGGCCAAGATGATCTCCACCTCCTCCGGCAACATCTGATCCGTCTTGTTAAGGGCCAGGATGGTGGATTTCCCCAGCCGGGCCAGCTCGAGCAGCTCGGCATATTCTGAGGCCAGCAGATCCCCGGCCACCACCAAAATCAACAGATCCGCCTTCTGGGCCAGGGCGCGGGCCTCCGCCTCGCCGGCGCCGCCGATGGTCAGCAGGCCAGGGGTATCGGTGAGGGAGATGGGGCCACTCCAGCCCTCCAGTTGATAGGTGTGAATGGATCCCTGCTGGGTGGTGCCCAGGGTGGGAGCGGTTTCCCCCACAGGCTGCCCCAGCAGAGCGTTGATGAGAGAGGTTTTGCCGGCAGAAGCGGTGCCGAACACCACCAGGTGCAATTCTTCCTGGGCCAGCCGTCGATCGATCTCCCGCGCCTTGGCCTGCAAGGCGCGACGGCTAATGTCGTCCTGCAGCTTCTGGATAAGGCGATCGACATCCTGCAGATCTGCTTGCACCTGATCCCGCGTCAACTTAACCCGCCGCCGCGGCTTGGCCGCTGGGGTGGGATCCTGTTGCGGTCGGCGAACCTGTTGCCACCAATGGCGTGCCACCAGCCCTGCCGCCACTGTTCCGCCCAGGATGCCGGCCACCGCCAGATCCGCCAGCGGCACCGAATAGGGAGCCACAAAGCTGTAGATGCCCTCAACCCATTGCAGGTATTGGCTGAGAGCCGCCAAGCCCAGCCCCGTCAACAACCACAGCCAAGTGGAGCGCGACAACACCATGCCAACCCACAGCTTGCCCAAATGCCCAATCGGGAACAGATCCTGATCCCCAGGCAAACCCTGAAGATCTATCTAGTCTAGAGATCTGCAAAGGCGAGAGAAGCGTTCGCGAATTTAGGACGGCTGAACCCTCTCCGCTGGCAACCCCGGCGCAAGCGGGCTCCGCAGCCGCTTCTCTAGCATAGGGCTAGCTGTAGCTGGGCATACAGTTTTTGCAAGAAGCTTTGTTTAGGAACAGCTACCCACCGGCAAAACCAGAAGCTGAAGACAGAAAACGCCAATCGAGATCGCCCTCAGCCCAAGTGGCCAAAAAGGCCAGGGATCCCTGGCAAAACCGCCGGCGGCTCCAGCGGCGCTGGCAAAAACTCGCCCCCCCGGTAGTCCAATAGCTGCACCAACAACAAATAGCCCACCCCCAGGGCAATGGCCAAAGCTCCCGTCATAATGGCTACCCACTTGGGCCGTTCCACGCTGGGCCTCCCAATCACTGCCGGACTTGATCTTCTTTCTTAATAATGCCTGAAGCCTTAGCGAGGTGGGATCAAGACGGTGTCGATGACGTGGATGATGCCGTTGGCAGCTTGAATATCCGCGGTGATCACGTTGGCGTTGTTGATGCGAATCCGTCCGCCCTCAAGAAGGGTGACAGTGACAGGGGATCCCTGCAAAGTCGTCACCTGCTGGCCGGATCTGAGGGCGCTGGAGGGGGCCAAGCCGGGAACCACGTGGTAGGTGAGAATGCGCACCAGCTCTGCCCGGTTCTCAGGCCGCAGCAAGGCTTCCACCGTGCCAGGGGGCAAAGCGGCAAAGGCAGCATTGGTGGGAGCAAAGACCGTGAAGGGGCCTTCTTGCTGCAAAGCCCCCACCAAGCCCGCTGCCTGCAGGGCCGTCACCAAGGAAGTTAGGGTTAGCAGCGGCAACGGCGACGATATTGGGCAGCGGCGTAGGGCTGGGAGAGAGAGTCGGAGTGGGCGTCGGCAGGGCAATGGCTGTATCGTTGCTGGAACTGTCACAACCGACCAAGGCCAAGCAGGTGGCCGCCGTCAGTCCAAGGGTGAGGGCTTTGCGATTCATAACAAAAGTTAATAACTCAAAACATTCGTCTTAGGGTCAAAAGCCGTTCTCGCACGGGTGGCCCTAGAGCAGAGCAGGGGTCACTTTTGCGTAGAAGTGGCTACGGTAAAGTTCGGTATTCTGGGTGTGGTTGCTGGAGGGGAGAAAGGGGATGAACGGGATCGGGATCCCATCTTGGCGGCGGCAACTGCGTCGTTGGCTGCCCTGGGCTGCCCTGCTGCTGCTCCTGGTGGCCATTGGCTACTGGGTGGGCCCCCGACCTCGGCCTTATCCCCAAGAGCCAGAGCTGCCCACCCTGGCCCCTCTGCCGCAGCACCCCCGCATCCGGGTGGCGTTCAACCAAAGCCGCGAGAGCACCTATCGGGATCCCTATCGCCAGATCCGCCGCTATGGCTACAACCTGGAAGAGTTCATCATTTCCCAGATTCGCTCCGCTCGTCAGTCGGTGGATATTGCCGTGAAAGAGCTGAACCTACCGCTCATTGCCCAAGCCCTAGTGGAGCGACGACAGGCCGGGATCCCTGTGCGTTTTATTACTGAAAACACCTACGTGCGAGCCTGGCACCAGCTCACCCCTGCCGAAGTGCGGGCGCTGGACGAGCGCAGCCGTCGCAAGTTCGAGGAGTACCGCAACCTGGTGGATGTGAACCGCGATGGACGGTTTTCTCCCGAGGAGATTGCCAGCCGAGATGTGTACGCCTTGCTGGATGGAGGCCAGGTGCCCTGGCTGGACGACACCGCCGACGGCTCCAAGGGCAGCGGCCTGATGCACCACAAGTTTGTGATTATCGACGGGCAGCGGGTGCTGACCGGATCGGCCAATTTTACCCTCTCCGATATCCACGGGGATTTCGATGCCCCCGGCAGTGTGGGCAACGCCAACCACCTGCTGCTGCTGGATAGCCCCGAGCTGGCTCGCCTCTACACCGAGGAGTTCAACCTCATGTGGGGAGATGGGCCGGGAGGGTTGCCCGACAGCCGCTTCGGGGTGCAAAAGCTCAAGCGTCCCCTGGAGACGGTTTACCTTGGCGATGCCATCGTGGGGGTACATTTTTCTCCCAGCAGCCGCTCCCTGCCCTACGAGGCCACTTCCAACGGCATCATCGCGGCCACCCTGGCCCAAGCGCAGCAGCAGGTGGATCTGGCCCTGTTCGTCTTTACGGACTCAGGCATTGCCAACCAGCTCAGGCAACTGCGCCAGGAGCGCAACGTGCTGATCCGCGGCGTGTTCGATCCCGGCTTTGCCTTTCGCGACTACAGCCGCACCCTGGAGATGTGGGGGCTGCTGCTCCCGGACGAAAACTGCCGGGTGGACGCGGCCCGCCTGCCTTGGACAGTGCCCGCTTCATCCGTGGGCGTGCCCAACCTCGCCCCGGGAGACAAGCTGCACCACAAGTTCGCCATCGCCGATCCCGGCACTCCTCAGGCCACGGTGATCACCGGATCCCACAACTGGTCAATGGCGGCCAACCACATCAACGACGAAAACCTTTTGATCATCCGTAATGAGCGGGTGGTGGATCACTTTGTGCGCGAGTTCGAGCGGCTCATTGCCGAGGCCCGCTTTGGCCCCAGCCGCCGCCTGCAGCAACAGGCGGAAGAGAGAGCCCGCCTCTGCCCCAGCCCTGTCCCCGTCGCCCTCTCCTCATCTGAAGCAGAGCCGGAGCTGCTGGAAGTCGAGGTGATCTCCGTTCCTGACAGGGGATCCCCTTCCCAGCCGGCTACCCCGCAAGCTTCCCGCGTGAACTTAAACACCGCCACCGCAGCAGAGCTGCAGCAGTTGCCCGGCATTGGCCCGGCCCTGGCGCAGCGCATCATCGAGGCCCGTCCCTTTTCCTCCTTGGAAGATCTACAGCGGGTCAAGGGCATCGGGCCGGCTCGGATTGAGCAACTGCGGGATCGGGTCACCTGGTAGGGATCCGGTCTAGCTCTCTTGAGCCAGCTCCAGAAAGGCCCCCATGCGGCGAAACTTCTGGTAGCGCTCCTCCCGCAGCTCCCGCCCGCTCAGAGCAGATAGCTCCTTGAGATGCCGCAGGAGAGCTTCTTTCAGCGTCTGGGCAGCTTCCAGGGGGGCGCGGTGGGCGCCGCCAACCGGCTCCGGCAAGATCTCGTCAATGACCTCTAGCTGCAGCAGGTCTTGGGCGGTAATGCGCAGGGCTGCCGCTGCTTGCGGCGCTTTCTTGGCATCTTTCCAAAGGATGGCCGCACAGCCTTCCGGCGAGATCACCGAATAGACGGCGTGCTCAAACATCAAGATGCGATCCCCAATGCCAATGGCCAAAGCCCCCCCGGATCCCCCTTCGCCGATGACGGTGCAGATGATGGGGATCTCCAGCCGAAACAGGGTCTGCAGGTTGGTGGCGATCGCTTCCCCCTGGCCCTCGGCTTCTGCCTTAACCCCTGGGTAGGCCCCCGGCGTGTCGATAAAGGTCAATAGGGGCAGGCCGAAGCGGTGGGCATGTTCCATCAGCCGCAGGGCTTTGCGGTAGCCGGCGGGGTTGGGCATGCCGAAGTTGCGGTGGATGTTGTCTTTGGTGTCGCGGCCTTTTTGGTGGCCGAGGATCATCACCGGCTGATCCCCCAGTTTGGCCAGGCCGCCGACGATGGCCGGATCGTCTTGGCCGTGGCGATCCCCGTGCAGCTCAAACCAGTCGTCGCAGATGGTCTGGACGTAGTCCAAGGTGGTGGGGCGGCGGGGATGGCGGGCCACCTGCAGCCGTTCTACGGGGGTGAGCTGGCAGAAGATCTCGCGGCGCAGCTCTTCGGCTTTGGCCTCTAGTTGGCGAATCTGCTCAGAGGCGTCGATGTCGTTTTCTTCGGCCAAGGCGCGAATTTCCTGGATGCGCTGTTCGAGGGCGGCAACAGGCTGCTCAAACTCCAGCAGTAGGCGGTCGTTGGACTTGGTCATGACCGGTTGGCTAAATTTCGGGAGCGTGCTGTGACCGGCAGAGGCTGCACAGATTTCGGGGTCAGGCTTTGATCTTCTCACATGTAGATCCCGTAGGCTAGAGGGAGCAATCCCCCTACTGCCCAAGAGGGATCCCTTGTCTGCTTCTGTCTCTTCTCCCCCTTCACCCCTTCCCCCCTGGCTGCGCTGGGGGGTGGTGGGATCCGTCGTCTTGGCTATCGGGGTGGGAGCCTTTTGGCAATACGGGCGGCCTGAGCGACAAATCCGCGTCCACACGGAGAGATTGCTGCGGGCGGTGGAGCAGCGCAACTGGGATCAGGTGGAGATGCTGGTCTCTGAGGCCTATAGCGATGGTTGGGGCCTGGATAAGCAGCGGGCGCTGGCCTACAGCCGCGAGATCTTCGGGCAATTTTTTCGCTTGCGCTTCCAACCCCAAGCGCTGCAGGTGCAGCTCGGCCCAGGGGATCCCAGTCGCCAAGGACAGGCCACTCTCTGGTTTGTGATCGAGGGATCCGGCGGCCCCTTAGCCAACCTGACGCGGGATCAGGTGAACGCCTTGGAGCAACCCTTCCGATTGAATTGGCAGCGACGGGGTGGGGAGCACTTCCGCTGGGAGCTAACCCGCGTGGAGAATCCAGAACTGCAACTGCCCCCTCTCCCCGCTCAAGAACAGACAGGCCAGAGATGAGGGTCGAACACCAACAGGGGGAGCTGGCCTTCGGCTGGCGGGATCCACTGCACAATACCCCTTTGGCGGGCCTGAGCTGCATAGCGGCTGGGGAGAGGCTGCAACTGGGAGGATGTCAGGCGGCGCAGGAGGGGCTGAGTGGGAATGGGCAGAGCCCTTGTTTCTGGGTTGTCGATCTGGTCGGACAATCCGTCCTCAGAACTGCCTGGCTGCAACAGAATAACCCCTTCCGGTTGAAAAGGGATCCCTCGGCCCAGCAACAAACGACCGGTATCCAAAAGCTGGGGGCCGCCCTCCTGAGCAAGCTGAAACTCTGCCCAGCTAAAAACTCGCCGCGCCCGATCAACAGGGAGGCCGAAGCAGTAGGAGCCCAGTTGGAAAGTAATCAAGGTCTGCCGGTTTCTCAGTTGTTCTTGCCGAGCCAGACGACGCAGGCGCAGAGGGGAAAGCAGGGGCATGGACTACCTCGCCATCAAAACGCCGGTGGAAGGTGCCGAAGAGGCTGGTTGCAGCAGTTGCCGCAGCTTTTGGATCAGCTCCTGTTCCTGGAAGGGCTTGGAGAGGTAGGCGCTGGCTCCCAGCCGCTGGGCCAGTTGGCGGTGTTTCTCGCCACTGCGGGAGGTGAGCATGACCACGGGAAGCTGGTCATACAGGGGGTGGGCACGAATCTGGGCCAGCAAGCCAAAGCCATCCAGCCGCGGCATTTCAATGTCGGTAATCACCGCTCGGATGGGAATTCCTCTCTGCAAGTGCTCGAGGGCCTCTTGTCCGTCGCGAGCCTGTTCAACCCGGAACCCTGCTCTTTCTAGGGTCATGGCCAAGAAGCGGCGCACGTTGACCGAATCTTCCACCACCAGCAGGGTGGGCTGGGCGGCAAACCTGGGCTGGGGAAGGGGATCCCTTGCCGACTGACAGGGCTGATCCCGCTGGGCGAGCAGCCAGCTCAAGAGGGCAGGCGGATCCACGAAAAGAGCGATTCGCCCATCGGCCAAAACCGTACAGCCGGAGAATCCCGACGGCAGAGGCAGACCTCCCTCCACCGGGCGCAGAGTTACCTCTTGCTCCCGCCAAAAGCGATCCACCAACAGGCCATAGGGCCGGTTGTCTTCTACCACCAGCAGCACCACAGGTCGGTCGAGAAGGGGGGTCTCGTCAATTTCCCGGCGAGGCTGCCAGCGCGCGAAGCGAAACCAGTGGCCCACAGGAATTAAAGGGATCTGCTCCCCTTCCCAGAGAAAGGAATCGGCAGGCAACTGCGGGGGGATAAGCAATTCTTCCACTGCGTTGGCCGGAAAAGCCAACATCAGCCCCTGGCATTCTGTCAGCAGCACGCGGGTGACGCTCAAAGAAACGGGCAGAGTGAGGGTAAACAGCGTGCCCCGTCCCGGCCAAGATTCCACCTGCACCTGGCCGCCAATTCGTTGCAGGTTGGTGCGTACCACGTCTAGACCCACTCCCCGTCCAGATAGCTCGCTGACTCGCTCGGCGGTGCTGAAGCCCGGCTGGAAGATCAACTCCAGCAGCTCCTGGGAGCTGGCCTCAGCCAGGTCGGCAGCGGAAAACCCTATCTGCAAGGCGCGGGCCCGGATTTTATCCAGACAGATCCCTGCCCCATCGTCTCGCACCGTGATCAGAGTGCGGTTGCCCCGTTGGCTGGCGGCAATTTCGATGAGGCCCTTGGCCGGCTTGCCCTGGGCCAGGCGGGTGTCTGGAGCCTCGATGCCGTGGTCAAAGGCGTTGCGCACCAAGTGCAACAAGGGATCCGCCAAGGCCTCCAAAATCGAGCGCTCGATTAGGGTGGATCCCCCCAAGACCCGCAGCTCCACGGGCTTGCCATGGGCTAAGCTCAGCTCCCGCAGCGCTCTGGGGAAGCGATCCGTCAAATCCGATAGAGGCTGCATGCGCACCTGGTCGAGACGGGTTTGCATTTGCCTGGAGAGGCGGCTGAGCTGGCGGGCGCTGCCTTCGGTCTCCTGCAGGGTGGTGTCGATATCGTGGGTTACCTCATCAATTTGCACAACGGTTTCCATCACCTCTTGGGTCAGCAGGTGCATCTCTCCATAGCGATCCATCTCCAAGAGGTCAAAGGTATCGGCCAAGGTCAGGCCGGGATCCCCTTCTTTTTTCAAGAGCACAGAAGCAGGCACGGTGGCAGCGACGCGGTCGTAGCTGCTGCGCAGGCGGCTGTTGGTTTCTTCTAGAGTGCGAACCCGCCGTTTGAACAAGCTGACCAGCTCCCGCAGCCGTTGCAGGCGACTGTTTAAGCGGTTGCGCTCCCCTATGAGCTCTCCCAACAGCTCCCCCAACTGTTCCAGAGGGCGAGCCGGCACCCGTAGCATCTCGGCAGCGCTTTTGGCCCCGGCTGGAATCGAATCCGGCAGCTCGGTGGCTCCTGCCATTGCAGGGGGAGGGGCTTCTGGCGGGGGGGAAACTGGAGGCTCTGCCGGATCCCAGGAGCTGGGGAGAAGAGCGACCTGACCGACCAGCACCAGGGCCTGCGAGCGTCGCCAAGCTTGTAAAGCCGCCTGAGCAACGGGCAACACCTGCTCCTTGGCATTTGGCGGCAGCGTCTCCAGAGCTTGGACTACTGAGCCGCACAGGGTGGCAAAGGCAGGCAGATCCAACATTTCCCCCAGCGCCCCCAGCTCTTGGGCAGCAATGAGAAACTCCTCCCGCAAACAGGGCTGCTCGGGGTGGGCCAGCACACCTTCCAACCGCTGCAGACAGGCCTCCACCTCGGTTGCAAACAGCAGCACCCGCATATCGCCCCCGGCCTCTGCTGCCAGGACTTGGACGTTGTCCTCAGGCTGCAACTCTCCCAACTGCTCTCGCAATTGATCGAAAAGAGGCTGCACCCGCTCTGCCAGCCAAGATTCGTCCAAAAGCCGCTGCTGGCGGTGCTGCTGGGCTATTTGGCGCATGCAATCCAACGCCGCCAAGAGGTTGCGCTCCACTGCGGGGTCGGCTTTTTGGGGATCCACCTGCAAGATCTTGAAACCATCTTCCAGGCGATGGGCCAAGTCGCTAAGCACCGGAAAGCCCATCATGGCCGCCCCGCCCTTGATGGAATGAGCAGCCCGCAGCAAGCGATCCAAACGGGGGCGATCCAAACTCTGGGATCCCAGGCCCAACACCCCTGCCTCCAGGGTGTCGAGGTAAGCCTGGGCTTCGTCCAAAAACTGCAGCCTAACCTGCCACTCGCGTGGGTCGAGGGAAGTGGGATTCGGCCCCATGCTAAACCGCCTCCCCCACCTTGAAGGTGGACACAGAAGTCTGCAACTGACGGGCAACCGCCACCGTAGCCTGGAGAGAGTTGGCCACCTGCTGCGAGGCTGCCGCCGTCTGGGCGGCAATGTTGGCGATTTGCTGCATCAACTGGCGCACCGTTTGAGATGCATCTGCCTGGGCATCGGTGGAGCGGGCAATGGCCTGAAAGAGCTGGTTCACCTGCCGCGAGACTTCCACAATTTGTCCCAGGCTCTGCTTGGCTGCTTCCACCAAGCGGGTTCCCTCCACCACCTGGCCGGTGCTGGTTTCCATCGCCTGTACCACCTCGCCGGTTTCCCGTTGGATCCCTTCCACAATGCGCTCGATCTCGCGGGTGGCTTCTGCCGACTGGGCCGCCAGTGCCCCGACTTCCTCGGCGACCACCGCAAAACCTCGCCCTTCTTCGCCGGCACGGGCTGCCTCGATACTGGCGTTCACCGCCAAGAGGTTGGTTTTCAGCGCAATCTGGTTGATCAAGGACACCACCTTGGAAATCTGCTGGGAAGATTCCCCCAGCCGCTTCACCTTCTTGGCCGTTTCGGCCACCGTTTCCCGCAGTTGCAGGATGTTTTGCACTGTGCGATCCATAGTCAAGCTGCTGTTGATGGCCGTGGCGGCGGCAGATTCGGCAACGGTGGCGGCCTGTTGGGCTTTATCGGCTATCTCCTCGATTGAGAGCGTCATTTGCTCGACAGAGCGCAAGGTCTCTTCGATTTGGGTGGCCTGTCGGAGAGCGGCTTCGGCCAACTCGCGAATGGCTGCCTCGTCACGACCAATGGATTGGTTGACTTGACCGGCGGCCTGCTGCACTTGAATCACGATGTCGCGCAAGCTCTCGATAATGACGTTGAAAAAGTCCGCCATGATGCCAACTTGTCCGGCTGTTAGCTGCGCCCGCACCGTGAGATCCCCCCGTGAGGCTTCTTTGACCTCGCTGATAAGCTGCAGCAGCTCTCTTTGCAGCGCTTCCGACCGCTCCCGTTCCTGGGCCGCCACGGCTTTTTGCTCCAGCGCCCCCAGGTTACCCAAAGCTTGACCCAGGCGGTTGGCCAGCTCTGCCAAGGTTTTCTGTTCTTCGTCAGACCAGCTCTGGCTTTGGGCGCGGCCTATTGCCAAAAAACCGTAAAGCTCATCGCCACGCACCACCGGCGCTATCATCTCGGCTTTCAGTTGGGCTGTGGCCAGCCTCTGCAGGTAGTCGGCGCCCAGATCTGGCCTAGGCACCGGGCCAAAAGCGTAAACTTGCCCGCCGTGGAGAGCCTGCTGGATCGGAGCCGGGATCCTGCGGAGGAGGGTGCCCAAGGTGTCGGGCAGGCGGCTGTCGTGAGATTCAGCGATAACCTGCGCCTCTTCGGGAGCGGTCAAGCGATAGAAGGCCACTCGTTCGGCACCGAAGCGCTGGCGCATCTCGCCCAACAAGTCAGTTAGGGGATCGATCAGCTCTTGCTCTTGGCGAATCCGGGCAATATCGGCAAACCGCTGGGCCAGTCGGGTGTCGGAAACTTGTCGCTCGTAGGTGGCGTTGCGTTCCCGCACAAAGTTGCGCACCAGGATCAAAATGATCCCCCAGCTCAGCAGCAGAATCGGGAAGCTGATGCCGGAAAAGATCAAAGCCTGCAGCAGATCTTGCTCGTAAAGCTGGACGCTGGCCTGAATGTTGCTGCGAATGGCCTCCAGGGTTTGGTTGATCCCTTCGGCGTAGATGCGCTTTTGCTCTTCGTACTCAGGGCTGTGCAGCAAGTTGAAAGCCCGTTCCTGCTCGCCGGCCCGAATCAGATCAAAAGCCTGCACTTCCCACTCCACCAGCTTGATGTTGGCTGCTGTGGTTTTGGCTGCATAGGCTTCGTAAGAGGCGGGATCCAATTGCTGAATCTCCGCCAGCACCTCATCCAACTGAGGGACATGGATGTTGTAGCGCTCTTCCCAGGACAGATCCCCGCTGGCAGCGGCCATGCGGGCAGACATGGTCAAGACTTCATCCAAATAGATCACCTGATCGCTCAGGTTTTGCAGGGTGAACTGCCGCAAGATCGCCGGCTTGAACTCGAAATAGGTGCGGGCTACGCTGCCGGCAGAGACGGCAAACAGCAGGGAGCTGATGCCCAGAGGAAAACTGATTGCCAGGGCCAGGCGGGATCCCGCGACTTTGCGTTGGGGCCGAGAAGATGGAGCAGGCCTGAGAAAGAGGGGACGGAAGGAAACCATAGAATTTTGCCTTTAAGTGAGGGTAAGTCAGGGAAAAGGTCGCCAAGATCAAGCTCAAGGGTTTGCCGAGGAATCAACTGAGTTGAGCTTTTGGACAATGGCAAGAGGGTCGAGCACCCAGAGAGGCTCATCCCCTTCCAACACCAGCCCTTTGCAAGAGTCGTAGAAGTTCTCCAGTCGAAAGTTGTTTTGTGCTGCCTGGGCTTTTGTTAAGGGTTGGATCTCCTCGGCGGGCACTCGAGCTACTCCTTTCACGTGTTGGGTTGCCAGGCCCAAGCCTGTTCGCACTGGCGATGCAGAGCCCCCAAATTCTGGGCGCATCACCACCAAGTGGTGTTCGGGCTGCCCAAAGTCCAAGGGCTCTAGGCCGAGAAATTGCGGCAGATCCAGTCCCCAGAGAATGCGATTGCGATAGTTGAACAAGCCCAGCACCCATGCGGGCTGGTTGGGGAGAAGGGTAAAGTGGTGCGGGCCAACAATTAGAGCTTCCTGGGCAAATGCCATGGGCAAAAGGGCCCGACAGTCTACCCCCAACTGTAGATGTAAGTACAGCTCGCCGGTACGGGTAGAAGTAGGGCTGTGTGGGGAGAAAGCTACCGCCATTGCCGTTCTCGCTCTGCCAATTCTAAGACATCTCCTAAGAACAATTCGTGATAATCACAGGGATCCTAACTGGAGGCGCAGCTCAGCAAGGACAGGAGTGGCAAAAATCATGAGCTCGGGCTGAGCACTACTGATTTCACGGCCCGCAAAATGTCTTCGCGGGTAAAAGGCTTGGTCAGATAAAGATCGATCCCTTGCTTCATGCCCCAGAGTTTGTCCAGCTCTTGATTTTTAGAAGTACAGGCCACAACGGGCAACTTTTGGGTTTCCGGGTTTTTCTTGATTTGGCGGCACAATTCCAGCCCGCTCATGCCTTCCATGACCAAGTCCGTCAGCACCACATCGGGTTTGTCGTCGCGGATCTGCTGCAATGCCTCTTGGGCGTTGGCCACCGCTACCACCTGATAGCCTTCTGAGCGGAGGTAATCGCTGATGAGCTGTCGCTCCGAGGCCACATCTTCCACCACAAGAACTTTCACCATGATCGACATCTCCTTACCTCTTTTTCGACGAACCTTTAGAGGGATCCCTAGCTGAGATAGCGAAACACCATCTGCAGCAATTCTTCCTGCCGAAAGGGCTTGGTCAGGTAATCGGTGGCACCGGCCAGGCGCGCCTTCACCCGATCGATCAGACCTTTGTGGCCTGTGACCATCACCACCGGCACATCCTTTAACACGGAGGATTTGCGGATGAGGCTGCACAATTGGTAGCCATCCACGTTGGGCATACCCACGTCCAGCAGGATCAAATCTGGCTTGAGGGTGGTCAGCTTCATCAGGGCTTTCAAAGAGTCGCTGATGGCGTGAATGACCAGGTTGTGCCCTTCCAACAACCGCTGCAACTCGCTGAGCATGGCTTCGCTGTCGTCAATACAGGCCACAATCCAGGTTTTCGAGGCCTGGGGAGATGGGCCTAGATCTGCAAGCCCGTTGGCCAGGTGAAGAGGGACGGTGGGAGTTTCTGAGGGCTGTGATTCTGTCTCAAGCTTGGCCGAGTAGGTTTTGGGCAGCCGATCAAAGGGGGGCTGGGGATCCCGCAGGACAAGGATACCGGCTTTGACCAGAGGATGTAGGCGGCGAGCGATCTGGAGGTCGTCTTGATCGAGAAGGGCGCTCAACTGGCGGAAGCTAAACCCCTTCAGTAACCGGCCTAGCCGTTCCTGTTGCTCGGCGGGAAGGCGTTCTGCCTGGGCCCGGCTGGCAAAGTAGGGCCGTTGGTAGGGGGAGGTGATCTCAGGCCCCAAAGATTGCCATGCCCGTAGCCGCTTTTGGATCAGGTCGAGCAGGGATCCCCCATCCCACTGGCCCAGGGTGGGCACGTTGTCCAGTGGGATGATCTCCTGCTGAAAGCCCCCTGGAACCAGCAACAGATTTTGCAGCACCTCCTCGCCGATCCAAGCATTCAACCTGCGCGCAGCTTCCCAAGGCAGCAGTTGCTCCGTTACCATCCAACTCAGCCCCAGAAGGTCTGCAGGTAGAGGCCCAGTCTCCTGAGCCAATAGCGCCTCCACCTGCCGATGGATACGTAGGCAATTTTGGCGAGTCAGAGAAAAGACTTGATGGCTGAGCCGACGCAGGTGGCGATCCAAGCGCTCCAAGGGCTCCAAGCTGTGGTGAGCAAACCCCAGGCGACCTTGGTGAAACACCAATGACCAAGTGCCCAGCCCCTCCCCTTTGTCCAAGGCACTGAAATACCGAACAACTCCTGTGAAGCTGACCTCTGCGTTCAGCAGATGGGCCGAGACTTCTGTACAGACGGGGGGACGGTTCATGGGTCGAGAGGACGTGCTCGGACAATTTCCTGCGCTGAGGTTGATGACACGACTGAAGTCTTAGCTACCCCACAAGCCGGTGAAAAAATGCTTTCCAGAATACAGTTCAAGCCCAGCCCTGACCCAGACGAGATCTTTAGATGAGCCAAGCCCAACAAGACGGCCAAGGCTGCACGAACTCAAAGGCAGTTTCAGCGTTCAATCCGTATTCAGAAAAACTCTCCTCCTGGGGAGATCGATGACTATTGCTCATCAGCCAATCTCTAAAGGTGAAGGCTAGCCCTCAGATTGTCTGCTGGCTTTCTTACTCGGGAACTTCCCACGGAAAGCCTGCAAGACAAGATAAAGGTAACCCCGATAAACCTCTTCCGTAAAAATACGGAACTTAGGTCTTCTCCAATTTCCAAAGCTGCTCCAGGTGGGCTTGGCAGCGGCGCAGCAGTTGCCGACTTTCTTCAAAGCTGATCTGCTCCAAGGCTTCGGGGTAGGAGCACCAGCGGTAGGCGGCCACCTCCTCCGGTTGCACCTGCAGCTCAGGGGGAGGAAACTGGGGTGGCAGCAGAGCCACGTAGTAGGTGACGGTCTTGGCCACCGCGTTTCCCTCGGGATCTATAAAAGTGTAGGCCTCTTGCAGCGTCAAAGGGCCAGGCTGGCCGGGCAGGGTCAGGAGCTGGTAGTCGGTTAGGCCGGTTTCTTCCCGCAACTCCCGCTGGGCTGCCGCCAAGTCGCTTTCCCCCTCATCTTTGTGGCCTTTGGGAAAGGCCCAGTGCCCCTTCTGATGCTGGATGAGCAGGTAGAGATGGGATCCCTGGGCGGGCGGGAGGGGCAGGATCGGGATTACGCCGTAGGCGGCATCGGTCAGCATGGGGAGCTAGTCTCCAAAGAGTTTGATGGCGGGCGGCCTGGGATCGAAAACCCCGTTGGGATCCACCCGCGGGCGCTCCACCCCTTGCAGGGGATAGAGAGGGCGACCCGTGTCGAATTGAAAGAGGTAGATAGGCAACTGGCTGCTCCCCAAAGGCAAGAAGGCTAGGGTATCGATCTGGGTAAGGGCGTTGCGGCTGGCCGGTCGGGTGAGGTTAAAGGCGGCGATGCGGTCTTCCAAGGGGGTCTTGGCCTCGCTGCGTCGGCCTAGGCCAATGCTAAATTGCTGGTTTCCCTGCTCATCCACCCCCAAAACCTGCACATCTCCTAGCTCCACTGGGGGCGTGCTCTCCGGCAGGCCGGCCACCACCGGCGGCGCATCCACCGGCGGCTGCGAGGGCAAAAAGCGCAGCTGCACCCCCTCCGGCAGGATGCGGTAGTCCTGGTAGTCGTGCCGGATGGAAAGGGATCCCCTGAACAGGCGGCGGGTCAGGCCCTCCAGCGTCCAAAACCCGTAGGCCAAATTGATGCGGGTGCTCTCCGGCAGCCAGTAGCTAACCCCTGCCTGGGGATCCGGCACTGCCGCAAACCCTATCAGGGCATAGGCCTGTCCCCACACCCCCGACAAAAACAAGAGCACCTGCCGCGGCAGCCCCGACTCCGGATCCAGCCACAGCTCCCGCACCTGGCCCTCTTGGAGAGGCTCTAAACGCAGATGCTGGACAGGGGATCCCGCCAGAGTTACCCGTTCTGAGGAGAGGACGCGGTAGCGGCTGGGATCAGCCTCTAGATGAAAGCTCACCGAGGGCAGGAGCGCTTCGGGCCGGCTCACGTACACGGAATACAGCTTGAGCAAGTCCGATTGGTTCACCGCTTCCAGTTGCCGCGAATCCAACAGGCGAACACGATCCCCCTCGGCTACCCAAGCCTGCCAACTGCCGTCGCGGCAATAGAGCACATCCAAGGTGGCTGTAAAGGTTTGGGATCCCTCCACCCGCACCTGCTGGCGGTACTGCAGGTTGGGCGGAGGTGGCAGTTGGCGCAGAGCAGCGTTGTAGCGCTGCAGCCAAGCTTGGGGATCTTGCTCAGAGCTTGGGAGAGAAGCGGGATCCGACTGGGCCAAGGCCAGATCCGCCGCCTGGAGGGCAACCAGCCCTGCTAGCAGGAGTACCGCCCCGCCGAGGGATCCCTGCCGTTGCCACCTTCTCGGGTCGGACTGTTTGGGGGACATCAGCTTACCTTACTCTTCAAAGGGATCCCTCCTGTCTGTCCGCCTACTCGATGGAAATAGACTGAGGGCCTTGGGTGGGGGCGGGCGGATCCTCTACCCTCAAGCCCTGGGACTCCAGCCAGCTCCGCAGCGGATCTTGCCTGATGTCCAAGCGCAGCAGGCCGCTTAGGAAGCCCCCGCAGAAGACAACGGGGTTACTCAAAAAGGTCTTCCAGACCTCGTTGTTGGTGAACATAGTCGGCATCCCAAACCCTTCCCCATCCTAGCAGGGCCCTCAGGGGAGAGCCTCCTTCCTTGCTAGACGGCAATTAACTTCTGGCGATCTATGTTTTGCAGGATACTGAAGATGTTATCGCCAAGGCGCTGGAACTCCTTGCCGCTTTTGTCGGCAAAATGGAGCACCCAGGGCAGCCTACAGGCTTGGAAGCCACTGGCAGGATGAAGTTGAGAGAGGTGATAGGTTTGTAAAGCCAGAACTTCCAAGGGAGTCTTGCCGTGCTCGTGGATCGCTCGCAGAGGTCTTGCACTGCCGAGGGAGTTCCCACCTTTTCTAATGGGCTGGCTTGTTATTAGAGTAAACGACTTTCGCGAGTAGTCGAAAACAACAGTGCCTATTTTGGCATCTTTGTACTTACCTTTTCCTTCTTCTATCCCCATTCTTCCTGTACCGCTTTTGCGTATGCCAACAATATCCACAGCAATCTTTTCTTTTTCTAGCTCCTCAATTGTTCTACTAAATTCGCCTCCTTGAACTAAACCATCCCTCATCAAGAGAACCTTGCTTGGATATCGACTAAGCTTGTCATAAAACCTATTGACAAGTTTGGACACAGTTTGATAAATTGCGTCCCCGGAGAAGGTTTCTCCTCTCTGCACAGCAGGTAGCTCCCAACCTAAGCTCTGCCCATCAGCCAGAACAGCGAAAGCAGAGGCTCCGTAGTATAGCCGCCGATTGGTTCCCACATCGAAGCCGATGATCAGCTCAGGGCCTACAGGATCGTCGAGGGGTTCCAGGAGTACCGGCTGCCACGCTGCCTTGCACAGAAGCCCGAGGACGACGTTTAGAGCCTTGTAGGGATCAGCCCCAGGGATCATAAACTGAGTTGCTATCCCCGCTTCGAGAGCCTCCACACGGATCTTTTGCTTGTCCTTATTGGGTGACCACGGCATAACGACCAAAACGGTTTTGATCCCTTGCTCAGCCCAGGTTTGCCAGAACCTTTTTCGGGCGAGATCGCCCTCAGGCAAGTCTTGCTGAGTGGCATAGAAGTCTACTTCAATTTCCGCGCCGCTTTTTTGGGCTACCTCAAGCAAGCAGTTGAGCACTTCGCTAGGGTACTCTCGCTTGTCGTCATAGAGGTTTAGACATGCAAACTTGGTCTCGCCTACCTTCGCACATCCCCGGTATCTAACCCGAGCAGGATTTTCAACTGGTCTGCGACCCGATCCCAATAGCTTTGGCTTGGGCAGGATGTAGCCTTGGGTCTTTAGCGGCTTAATTTCCTCAGGAGAAAGTTTGTAGACTTCCTTTATAATGGTCCTCGCAGTCTCTTCGGACTTTTCGAATCGTTCTTTCAAACTTTTTCTGATGCACTCGATAACAGCGGCGCTAACTTTTCCGCCAGGGCTTCTGTTGTCTTCTAGACTGGCTAGCATCTCCAAGGTTAAAGCAGGCGATAACCTTCGGGAGAGATGGGGATAACGTCTTTCCTTTGATGCTACTTCGACTACCCAAGAGCTCTCAACTTCTTCTACAAGTGCATTGTACTTCTGTAAATGATACTCCGCCAGACTGATGTTCTGCTCTGGTAACCGAATCTCCCGTGGGGATTGGTTAGAAAGAATACGCAGATATTTCCAAGTCAAACGTTTGCCGTTCGCATCAAAGTATGTATTTCGCACAATCTCGATTGGAACGTCCGGATAGCTTTCCAACCATTCATGCAAAGTCCACGGCGTGTAGAAGCGGTAATGAATATCGACTTCTAAGTAAAGCTTTCCGTCTGGTTCGACGGCAACATCTATCATTCTCCCTCTGTGGATTTCCCAGCCTTCTCCGGAAAGTTCTACCTCTTTCTGAGCAGTCACCCACCAGAGCAGGCCGCCTCCTATCCATTCGACTTCAGTTTTCTTGTACTGAGATTTAAGGCGCAACCCTATCCTCTTGCGCTCAAAGCTTTCGAGGGCGCTTCTTTCTTGAGCATTGGCACAGGTTAGAACCCTAAGCCCACGCTCTTCCAACTCCCACTCTGGTGTTTTGAGCTGGCTGGGCGAAACTCTTTCCTGCGTGATAATGCGACTTCCCAAACGAGCAGCTATTACATCTAGCCGATTGCAAACCCTAGCGATAGCTCTCTGCTCTTCTCCTAGCTCCGGGGGTGGGTTTGGCCTACAGTCGTACTCATAAAAGGTGAGGTCTTCCTGAGCTAGCTCCTTAACAAGAAAGCGATTGAGGATAACTGGAACTTCTTGCTGAAGCAGTCTCATTAGCAAACTTTGCGTTTAAGCTCCTCTCTAGGATAAGCCCTAATTGTCTCAATCGTGCCCCTAGGTCAGGGCTGAAACAACTCGGGCGGGGCCAGGTCATAGCTAAACGCCTCAGCTTCAAAGTGGCCGCTCATGCCCACCACTTGCCATTCGGCGCTGCGATTTCCCTGCTGGAAGCGCAACCGCTGCGCCCGCAGCGGTACTACCTGGAGGACCTCGGCTGGAAACGCCTGGTACTCTCCCAGGTACTGCCGGGGATCCGGCGGCAGGTCGGCACTGCTTTCGATTTGAATCCAAAACACTCGTCCCGCCTGGTTGCCGTAGGCCCGGATCTGCTCTTGGCCTTGGTAGTGCTCCACGCCGCGCAGCCGCTGCCGCCCCACTTGCATAGACTTAGCCCACTCCGGCAAGGGATCCCCCAAGCTAATCGGCCAGGCTGGTGCACCCAACCCCAGCCAACACAACAGCAGCAGAACCCAGACCCAGGGCCAGCGGCGTGTCCTTCGATGGGCAGGGATCCCTTGGGCAACCATCACTTTCCTCCGCAGTTAACTCGAGGCTTCAGAAGAGGGGATCGGCCTCAGCGCAGGTGAAAGCCGATCCGCCCCCTTTCAATATCAAAGGCAACATCGGCGTTGAAAAACAGGGGCATGCCCAACAGTTGCACGCTCTGGTTGCCGTTGACAAAGATCCGATCCCGGCTGGGCGTTACCGGAAAGCCAACCCGAATGCGGTAGTCAAAGGCTCCCTCCAAGAGAGCCCGCCATTCCGAGCCTGGGGGTAGGGTTGAGGTGGGAAAGGGAGCTGCTCCCAACAGGCGAACGTTGAGGAAGATGTCGGAAGCGCCGCTGTCAAATACGGTGGGGCTGAGGGCATTTTGGATAGAAGTGTTGCCAATGCTGTAGGCCACCTGCAGGGCCTCATCCCGCCAGATGGGTGTGCCATCGGGAAAGCTACCCACCTGGGGCAGTGGCCGAAAACTGAAGCCAGCGGTGTTGGCCTCCGTCAGGCCGACTGTGAAAAGGCCTTGAACAGAGTCGAACCCCCCTGTCTGAACAATGTACCCAGAGCGGAAATTGCCCGGCAGGCGGGTGAGGGGACTAAACAAGTTGCGATCGGGGCTGCGCTCGTCCAAAGAGGTGCCCAGGATCCCGGCAAAGGGCTGCCCTGGCCCAAATAGATAGTCGGAACAGCTGGCCACCAGCGGCTCCACACAGGTGATTTGGTCAATCAACTGAATCGTGACCGGCTCTCGGCTCTGGATCCCACCCAAGCTGAAGGGAGCGCGAGCCAGCACGCCAATAAATCGCGTGCCATCGGCGAAGGTTACCGTGGAAGGGATCCCCGTCCGCTCTAAGCCAAAGCGCCCTGCTACCGACGACAGAATACGCAGCCCTGCTGAGCCGGTATCCAGAAGCACTTCAGCCTCGCTTCCAGCCACACCCACTGTCAAGCCCAGCAACTTAAAGCGGCTGGTGCCCAGAGTGCGCACCGCTAGAGGAATCGACCGGCTGCCCGGCTCAGGCGGAGGAGGGATCAATCCAGGAGGGGAGGTCCCAGAGCCCTTGAGGCTAGAACAGGCGATCCCCAGCAGCACCGCCAGCGCCAGCACCAGCCCCCTTAGCCTGCGCCAGGTTTCCCTTGTCCAGGCTTTCCTCGGGAGCTGCGCTCCTGTCTGCATCAGATCCTCCAGCCACCAAACGCTCGAGCAGGGAAAACCGGACGGTGCCAACCCCCCTGCCCCTAGCTTGCCGAGGGGGCTGCCAAGGCGCGCAGTGCTCGGATATGCCGGCCAAGAACAGTGTAGCCAGAGCCCGAGGCGGGATCCCCCCTTCTGCTAGCGGGACGGGTTCTCGCCCTGCGGGCTAGCTTCCGGCATCAGACAGCCGAGGGCATCACACCCTGCTGGCCCCTCTGCGGTTAGGGCGAGGTTGCGGTCATAGCGCGCCAGCGCCTCGTAAAAGTTGTCGGTCTTTCGTCTTTGCTTGACCTCGGCCATCAGCCGCTCGTAGGTGGCTTTGTCAATTTTCTCAAAGGGCAAGCGGGGGAAGGGGGCGTCGAAGCGCGCCAACAGCGCTGCGCTAATGTACCCCTCGTCGTCGCGGATGGCCTCGTAAATGCGGGATCCCAGCGCCTCGATCTCGTCCTCCCGCAGCTCGAGGGTGGCCGAGGTGTTGTGGGTGGTGTAGTACTTTTGCACCTGCATGTAGAAGTCGAACTGGGCCAGGGCAGAAAAGCGCTCAATCTCAATCTCCTCAGCGCCGGGCAAGTTGGCCCACTCCACCTCCACCGGCAGCTCCACCAGCCACTCGGTGCAGCGGGGATCAAAGGGGTCGTTGAGCAGGTTGCCGTGCTCATCCTTGTCCGACTGGGCGGGCACCACCGAGTAGCCGTAGTCCAGGCAGGCCAGGGCCACGGGGTCGTTTTTGGCAAAGGTGATGCGGCGAATGTAGCGCTGGGCCTTGGGCGGGTGCCAGCCGGGAGAGGCGTTAGTCAGGAGCGACTTGGTGCCGGCAGGTTGAACGGTTGTGCAGCGGTTGGGGCGGCGCAACCCGTGACGGTCGCAGTAGTCCCAAACCACGCGGTGGACGACCTCCTTCCAAAAGCTGAGGTATTCCCGCTCCTGCTGCTTAAACTCCCGCCCCAGAGGCGTATCGGGCCTCCCTTCCTGCCACCAGCGCAGCCAGTCCACCCCAAAGGCTTTGACGCAAAAGTCAAATAGACCAGTAAACGAGACGCCGACAATGGGATCCCATTCCCTTGAGCGCTGGAAGCGGGGCTCAACAAAGCGGTGGTGCAATAGCGCCGCAGCCGACAGGGCCCCTGCCGTAAAGGCCTCCTCTTGCTCCTGGCGGTTGTGGGGATCTAGCCGGTTGAGGTGGATCTCGGCCAGATTGCAGTGGAAGTCGCATCCGATGATCTCACCGCAGTTGTGGACAACCAACCCATTGGCATCAAAGCAGCTTGGGCCGGGCACGGTGCAGTCATAGACCGGTTCCACGCCGTCAGGCTCCAGGGCTGCAACTGTAACCGTAAACCGCTCCCGGTTGAGCCGGCGCTGGTAGCTGCCGAGCAGTTCACCTAGCTTCTGAGCTTTGCGCGGTTCTCGAAAGCCCACCACTGCCTGAAACTGGTGCAGGTTGTCCCCGCTAATGACCAGCTCGTGCTGCACCTGGCAGGCGTAGGGGGCTGGCTGGCGCTTGCTATCAGGCAGCAGACGATACCCAGCGGGACGGCGATTCTCGTAGATGACCGAGACAATCCCTAGACGCGCCAGCATGCGCTGCACAGCTTTGAGGGTGTCCAGGTTGCTTTGGGAAAGCCGCACACTAACTCCCTTCTCTTGACCGCCCTGCACACTGCCGTCTGCGTCAAACAGGCCGCACAAAAAGCCGCGGTGGAAATCAAAGCTTGTGGCTTCCAGTGCCGCAGTCATTTGCTTCTGTCCTGGAGCCATGCCGAACTTAGCTGCCAGTTTCGCCAAGCCGGTGGAATGGATAACCCGGCACTTCAGCTTGGGGTGATAATAGGTCTCTGGCCGGCGAGGTTCGTACCCTACCGCAGCCTGCAACAACTGAGCCGCGTGTAGGCTCATCTCCTGCTGCGTATCCTGCCCATAGCGCAGTACAGCCGTGTCATTCCACTGGGTTGTGGCAAGGCTGCCGTCGCCCAGCCAATTCCCCAAAAGCCAGCCTTCCTCCCAGGTCCCCTCACCATCCCAGGGGGTTAGGTCGCGATGGTTGTGCAGCAGGATGCGGTCGCCCGGGCGGAGCTCTTCTGCCGGCACCCATTCCGTGTATTGCGCCTTTGGAGTCTGGGCAATGACTTTGAGAACACGATGGTTGCCCGTCAGCCGAAGAGAAAATCCCTCCTGGGTCACCAGCTTGAGCACGGGCTTGGTGCCGGAGTAGAAAAACCCCTCTGGGGTCGTGCTGAATAGCTCGCCGTTGACGTAGGTGCTGTGCTGCTTGCCAATAAGGTCTTTCACCTGGCGCGGGCCGTCGCCCGTGTGGATCCAAGTGTCTGCGGTAACGCAGGGGTTCAGCCCATACCGTTGCACCCTATGCCACGTTGGCGGTTGGACAGACGGAGAGCTACTAGCTGCCTGCCGCTCCTCTATCCAGCGCCTAGCTCCCTCGGGTCCCTCCGAGGCATAGACGTTGAGGAACTCCCGCTTCAGCTCGGGGGTGTTGATTAGGTCGGCGTTGGCCCGCGCTACGGCTTCCCCAGCCCACTGGATAGCCCCCTCGCCGGAGTAAAACTGCTTGCGCACGGCAGCAATGCACTCTTCCCGCGTTGGCTTGCGGTGAAATACCCGGGTGTGGTTGGCCATGCGCAGGGCATCTCGCTCAGGGTCAATTCTCCAGTTGCCCTGCTCGTCCTGCTGCCAGAGATTGTCTTTGGCGCTAGATCCCAGCTCGTCGTCGGCGGCAAACTGGCGCATACCTGCACTACGGCGGATATTCCCCGCCACCACCGTTGCGGCCGCCTCATCAATGAGCAGGCAGCACTCCACCGAGTTCAGTTGCCTGCCCACGGCTTTGTTGAGGATGGCGGCACAGCGCTGGTACAAGCCGGGCAGCTTGATGGGGTTGGCCACGCCCCCAAACCCTTTTAGCCGCTCCCCAGCGGGGCGCACATGGCTGAGATCCACCGTCACCTCCACCTGACCCCCAAAACTGGGATCCGCCGCCAGCTCCAGCAGCGCCTGGTAGCACTCCACCCAGCCCCGCCGGCTATCCCCCACCTGGATGTGCACCCGGGATCCCTGCCGCTGGATGGGGGTGTGCTCCTGCCGAGAATGCCGCGGCGTGGCGCCGATGGATCCCACCACCTGCACCTGCAGGCGGTTGAGGATGGGGGGCAAGCGGTTGATGAACTGGGGCTCCAGCACCGCCCCCGTGCCGCAGCCCATCATGGCCAAATCCATCATCAGGCCAAAAGAGCGCCAGTCCACCACGGTGAGGCTGGTGCAGTTGTAGGCACCGGAGTAGTTTTCCGGCTTCTGGATCCAGTCGGTGCCCATCACCCACAGGGCCCGACCGGAGATCAAGGCCTTCAACTGCCGCTGCAGACGTTCCACCAGCTCCCGCTCTTGGGGAGTAAAACGCCCTAAGCGGGCAATGTCAGCCAGGGTGCGATCGCAGACGTCGCTCCAGGTCTCGCGGCTGCTATCTGGGCGACGCCGACTGTAGGTACGGTAGAACACGGGGGCAGCCGCCGGGGCCGTGGCTGGAAATTCGCCCAGGGAGCCCATACCAAGTCCCTGGATTGCCGGAGAATGTGCTTCCTTGCTCTGAACCATAGTTACACCCCTTCTGCAAAGCTGCCTTTGGGAAAGCTGATACATTTACGCTGAACACTGCTGAGCATTACTGCTCAGCGGTGAAGCGATAGCATTCTGTCCGTTTCCGTTGTCACTACGCGACGCTGAC
>NZ_JBSSDI010000012.1:0-73164 GCF_054060575.1 Thermostichus sp. MS-CIW-15
TGAGTTTGTTGGTACTGACGCACCCAGCGGTGTACTGTTCTTTTGGTAACCATGAAGCGTTTAGCTACCTGGCGGATGGAGGTGTTACCTGCCTGATAGGCTGCTACAACTCTTTGCCGCAAATCCAAAGAATGAGTCGGCATTTCTTTCTCTCCTTCCTCTTGAATACCTGTACCCTATTTTAAATTAAAAGGCTGTATCTACATTGGCGAGTCGGATCACTGACAAAATAAGCTTCTCTACCTGGCTCTGCTGGAGCTGGCCCGTCGGCGGGGCATGGCGGGCGGTACCATGGTGAGAGCCATTGCCAGCTTTGGCCACAACAGTCACATTCGCAGCAGCAACCTTCTCGAGCTTTACACAGATCTGCCCATTTTGGTAACGTTTATCGACACGCCGGAGAAAATCAAGGCCTTTCTGCCGGATGTCAAAAACCTGGTGCGCGACGGTCTAGTTACTTGCCACAGCGTCCAAGTATTCCATCACGCTCCTCAGCCCCAGCCATAGTCCCGATCCCCAGTTGGATTGCCCGTCCTCAGGAGCTGGCTATGTCCGATTCTGCTTGGCGCTTTATCTTCCTCCTCGGGATCGTCAGCCTCTGCGCTGACGCCACCTACGAGGGGGCCCGCAGCATCTCCGGAGCTTTTTTGGGATCCCTGGGGGCCAGCGGCACGGTGGTGGGGCTGGTGGCCGGCGGGGGAGAATTGTTGGCCTATGGGCTGCGCCTGGGCGTGGGCTACTGGAGCGACCGGCTCAGTAGGGATCCCTCTCGGCCCAGTCGAGGGCACTGGCAGCTCACCACCCTGGGCTATGTTGTCAACACGGCGGCGATCCCCGCTTTGGCCTGGGTGGACAGTTGGCCTTGGGCCGCTTTGCTTTTGCTGGCCGAGCGCCTGGGCAAAGGGATCCGCACCCCGCCGCGGGATGTGTTGCTCTCCCATGCGGCTCTGCAGGTGGGCCAGGGCATTGGGTTTGGCCTGCACGAGACCTTGGATCAAATCGGGGCGGTGGGGGGGCCGCTGCTGGTGGCAGGGATGGTTGCCGCCGGCTACGGGTTCCGGGGTGGATTCTTGGCCTTGGGGATCCCGGCGGCCCTGGGGCTGGGGGTGCTGGGGCTGGCCCGATGGCTCTATCCCACCCCGCGCGACTTTGAGCCGGAGCCGGAAACCGCTCCAGCACAAGGCTTTTCCAGGGTCTTTTGGCTCTATCTCATAGCAGCGGCCTGTGTGGCCGTGGGGTTTGCCGACTTTCCCCTCATTGCTTTCCATCTGCAACGACAGTCGGGGAGCGAGGAGGCAGGGATCCCCTTGCTCTACGCCCTGGCCATGGGGGTGGATGCCTTGGCGGCCTTGGGCTGTGGCTGGCTGTTTGACCGCATCCGGCTGGGGAGCCTGCTGGGGGCGGTGGTCCTGTCTGCCGGTTTTGCGCCGCTGGCCTTTTCCGGCAGCTACGGGCTGGCGGTGGTGGGCATAGTGCTCTGGGGGATTGGCTTGGGGGCTCAGGAATCGGTCATGAAGGCGGCAGTAGCCGGCATGGTGGCTCCCCAGGCGAGGGGCTTTGCCTTTGGGCTGTTTACCAGCCTCTACGGCCTGGCCTGGTTTTTGGGCAGCGCCCTGATGGGGGTGCTCTACGATCTCTTCCTCCCAGCTTTGGTCATCTTCTCAGTAGCCGCTCAAGCCGTGGGGGCAGCTATCCTATGGATCCTAATCCTGGGGGAACAGGCTGGGGCCGGGCGATGAAAAAGCCCTGCACCAGGTCCACCCCGTGGTCGCGCACCCACTGCAGCTCCTCTGCCGTCTCGATCCCTTCGGCCAGGGTGACGATCCCCAGCTCTTGGGCCAGCTCCAGCACCTTTTGGGCAATCACCGCCTTGTAGGGATCCCCATCTACGCCGCGAATGAGCTCCCTATCCAGCTTGATGACATCTGGCTGCAACCGGTGCAACAGGTTTAGGGATCCGTAGCCGGCGCCCAGGTCATCCAGCGCCACCCGAAAGCCCGCCTGCCGGTAAAACCGCAAAATCCGCTGCAAATGACCCAAATCGGGGCTGCGGTCGGATTCATTGACCTCAAACACCACCCGTTCTGGCGGGATCCCGGCGCGGCTGATGGCCCAGACAGTAGAGCGCAGGCAAAAGGCTGGGTCGTAAATGGCCGTGGGGCTGAAGTTGATGAACAGATCCCCCTCGAGGCGGTGCTGGGTGGCGGCAGCAATGGCCGTGCGGCGGGCAGCCAAGTCCAGGTGATAGAGCGACCCGGCTTCGCGGGCCGTGGCAAAAAGCAAGTCCGGGCCAATGACCTTGCCCTCTCTGTCCAACCCCCGCACCAGCGCTTCGTGGCCCACCACCCAAGCGGGATCCCGCGCCCGGACAATGGGCTGGAAATAGGTGGTGAGGCGGTTTTCCTTCAACAATTCCAACAACAGCTCGGCTTGGGTGCGGTGGAACAACTGCAGCAACGACTCCACCCGGGCGCAATCTTGCCAGCAGGGATCCCTATCCCCAGGCAAAAACAAGGCGCGGCTGGCCTGCATCTCTTCTTGGGAGAGAACCTCGGCCATTGTCTCCAGGGTCTTCTTGAGGGCCCCCTGGGCAATGGCAACAACTAGGCCAAGGTCTTCCAAAAGTTGAACGGGAACCTCTGTCTTGGCCTCCAGGGCCTGCCAGATTTTCCGGTGGGTATGAGGAGTGGGCAGCCAGAGAAACAAACGCCCTGCCTCCTGCAAAAAGGTGGGCAGAGCTGGGCAGTCAAGACAAGACATGGGGGCTTAGGGAGTAGCCATGCAGGCCCACCGAGGTTACCTATCTTACTTAGCAGTATGTCCCGCCTTCCCGAAAAAAGAAGCCAATCTTACGGAAAGCAAACTGGGAATCCCCAGCGTCAGGACAGGATCCCAATCACAACTCGGCCCCGTTCGCGTTCCGGCCAGCCTTAGAATTGATCCTTCATACCCCGCAGCCGGGCAAAAACCCGCACCGGATCTTGAGCGCCCGTAGCCGCCCGCAAAGCCGGCTGATCCCAGCGCAAAAAAGGATTGGTGCGGCGCTCTTCGCCGATGGTGCTGGGGACAGTTGGGGATCCCGCCTGGCGCAGGGCCACCACCTGTTGGTAGCGCGCCTGCAAGTCGGGGTTGTCCCCATCCACCGTCAGGGCAAACTTGAGATTGTTCAAGGTGTATTCGTGGGCACACCAGACCCGCGTGGCTTCCGGCAACTGCCGCAGTTGATCCAGGGATCCCAGCATCTGCTCCGGGGTGCCCTCAAAGAGGCGCCCGCATCCCCCGGCAAACAGGGTATCGCCGCAGAAGAGATCCCCGCTTTCGGGAAAGTAGTAGGCAACATGTCCCCGCGTATGGCCGGGCACAAACAGCACCTTCGCCTGCCGGCCCGCAAATGCCACCGTCTCTCCCGCCTGCAGCTCCACCGTCTGGCCCGGGATCCGTCCCCGATCCGCCTGGCTGCCGTAGACGACGGCACGGGGGTAGCGGGCCAAAAGTTGCAGGTTGCCCCCTACATGGTCGTGGTGGTGGTGGGTGTTGAAGATGGCCACCAGCTCCGCCCCTAGCTCAGCCAGTTTATCCAGCACCGGCTCGGCCACTGTCGGATCCACCACCGCTGCCGTGGCCGTCTCGGGATCGTGCAGCAGATAGATGTAGTTGTCGCGCAGGGCAGGCAGTTGCAGAATGCGCATAGCCGGCTAGTCCTCAAAAATGGCCTGCTCTACATCCTGGCGGCTTAGCGAATAGGGAAAAGACAGAGTTTTGGTGTTGCCATCAGGATAGGTATAGCGCACCCAAATGCTGGTCTCCTCCAGGCGCAGGCAGGCTTTCCAGCCGGGCCGCTCGCAAAACCACTGCTCCACATCCTGCGGGTCACGGGTGCAGCCCTGATCCTCCAGCCAGCGTTCGATGGCGTGGAGCGGGTGATTGTAGAGAGGCGTAGTTGCAGGAGGCAAAGGCATGGCGAGATGGCGCGCAGAGAAGCCGTCGAACAAAACAAAAGTTAACAACCTATTCCATTCAAGCACCTTATCAATGGGAAGCCCTGAGCGCTTTGTCTTAACCTCATCCACAAGCAACCGGAGTTGGTCAGCCCACCCCACCCTCCCGTAGCCAGGCCAAAGCAACCGCCAACACCAAACACGCCACGAAGGTGGAGCCCATCAGCAGCAGGGCGCAGAGCTCGCCCGCCGAGAGAGGCCGGGTTTCCATGCGCAGCTCCAGAGAATCAGCACCGGGGGATCCCATGTTGGCCGTCACCGCCCGCAGGCTGGCATCGTAGATGGCCCGTTTTGCCGGGTTGCTGAGGACAAGGTAGGCTTCCTGGAGTTCTTGGAAGCAACGAATCGCCACCTCTGGCGCCAGAGGAGAAGTGTCGGGATGGTAGCGTTTGCTCAACTGCCGGTAGGCCCGCCGAATGTCCTCAGGAGAGGCCCCTGGAGACAAGCCCAGCCGCTGGTAGTAGGTAAGAGAGGTCAACGAGCGCATGCAAGTCGCTGAACAGCCAAGACTGGGAGGTAGCAGAACAGCTCTCAAGAGAGCCTGACCCCAATGTAAACCACTCTTCCGGCTATGGGGATCCCTATTCTTCTCCCTCCTCTTCTTCCGACTTGGCTTTGGGGTAGTAGAAGCCGGTGTTGCGACCGCTGAGGATGGCGCGCCCAATGGTCATCGCCCGCTGGGCCTGAAGCTTGGCTTTGCCCAGCCAAACCGCATACCGCCTGCGACTGCGGGCTTTGGAGGTTTTCTTCTTAGGAACAGGCATAGCTTGTACAAAAACACAGCTTTACTAGGCTAACACTGAGTTTGCACGCTCGATCCCAATCTAAACCCGGCCCAATAAAGCGGGTCAAGCTTTTTCCGGCAACTCACAAAGGGCGAGCATCTCTGCTCAGTCTTAACTGTTGAGATCTGTCAACTCCTCTGTGCCAACCTTCTCAATCCCTTCTCCCAATGGCCTTGGAATCGGTAGAGTATAGGACATCTTCTGGGAACAGGCGCCCAGGTGATGCCGGTCACCGCCCCGCTTTTGGGTGCAAGCTGAGAATGGACTGTGGCCACCTCTTCGATCTAGGAGATCGCTCAACCATGCGCAGCCTCTCTTCCATTCTGCTGTTCGGGATCCCGCTGCTGAGCTTGGGTTGGATGGGGATCCCGGTGGCTGCCCAATCCACCAATCCGGAGCTGTGCCAGAAGTTTCCCCAAGACCTTCGCTGCAATCTCTCTGCCCCCAGCCAGGTAGGACAAGCGCCTCAACCCACCACTCGCCCGCGCGTTGCGGTTTTGGATTTTGATTTCAGCAGCCTCAGCAATTCCTAAAGCCTGCGCGAGGCATCCCGGGGGGTGAGCGATCTGCTGGTGGATCGGCTGGTGAGAGATGGCACCTTTTCGGTTATCGAGCCCTCGCGGCTGGACGCGATCTTGGCCGAGCAGAACTTGGGGCTATCGGGGCGCTTAGATGCCAACACCGCCGCTCAGGTGGGCCGGATCCTCGGGGTCGATGCTGTGATCCTCGGCAGTGTTACCCAGTTCGATGTGTCGGTGCGCCGTTCTGGGGGTGAGGCGCGGGTCTTGACCCCCTTCGGCAGCTTCCCGCTGGCGGTGGGGGCCGAGGTGGTGGATGCTGATGCCAACGTGCAGCTCAATGCCCGTCTGGTGAGCACCAGCACGGCGGAGATCTTGGCCGTGGTCGAGGGCCGGGGCAACGTCAGCCAGTCGGATAGCACCGTCACGGTTGCCGACTTTGGCGGGGGATCGGCCACCAGCAACGAAGAAAAGCTGCTGGTTTTGGCCAGCCAACAGGCGGTGGAGCAAATTGCCCAGCAGTTGGCCGGTTTTGCCAGTCGCTTAGCGGCCCAGCCCCGCTCTTTGCCGACCGTCGATGCCTTGGTGGCGGATGTCTATGGTAACCAGGTGATCTTGAACAAGGGCAGCAGCGACGGCTACCGCGTGGGATTGATCCTGTCTGTGGAGCGCGTCGTTCGCGAGGTTAAAGATCCGGCCACGGGGGCAGTCCTGCGCAAATTGACTGAGCCCGCTGGCCAGATCCAACTGACAGAGGTGGATCAGGGATCCAGTGTGGGCCGCATTCTCAGCAGCTCTGGCTTTAAGGTGGGGGATGTGGCCAAACCTATTCAATAAAGCTTCAAGACTTTCAAGATCCCTTCCCTTTGAACCGCAGGTCTACCCGGCGGTGGAGCGGAGGATGTTTTGGAGCTGGCCGGCTGCCGGGATCGAAGCTGGCGCCCGCGGTTGCCGCGACTACCCCTGTCGCATGGACAGGATCCCTGCCTGGGCGGATTTTGGGAAGATAATGGTCTTAGCAAGGCCAGCATGGAACCTGGAACCGCCACCGTCACATTAAGCAGTTTGGCAGGGGGAGAGGATGAAGGCTTTTGTTGCAGGGGCTACAGGAGAAACAGGGCGGCGCATTGTCCAAGAGTTGGTGGGCCGCGGCATCCCGGTACGGGCGCTGGTGCGCAGCCGCGAGTTGGCCGCTCGGGTTCTGCCCCCCGAAGCAGAAGTGGTGGTGGGAGATGTGCTGGATCCGGCCACGCTGGAAGCCGGCATGGAAGGATGCACGGTGGTGCTCTGCGCTACTGGCGCTAGGCCCAGTTGGGATCCCTTTCTGCCCTACCGAGTGGACTACCAAGGCACCAAGAACTTAGTGGATGTAGCCAAGGCCAAAGGGATCCAACACTTTGTTTTGATTTCTTCTCTGTGCGTGTCTCAGTTGTTCCATCCTCTCAACTTGTTTTGGCTGATCTTGGTGTGGAAAAAGCAAGCCGAAGAATACTTGCAAAAAAGCGGCCTCACCTACACCATCATTCGGCCAGGGGGCCTGAAAAACCAGGACAACGAAGATGGCATTGTCCTCTCCAAGGCCGATACCCTCTTTGAGGGCAGCGTCCCTCGCATCAAAGTTGCCCAGGTAGCTGTCGAAAGCTTGTTTCAACCGGCAGCGAAAAACCGCATCTTCGAGATCATCGCCAAGCCCGGCGTTCCCAACCGCGAGTGGAGCGACCTCTTTGCCCTGGCAAGCTAGGTTCTGTGCTGTTAGCCATCAAAGGGTGCCTTATCTGAAGAAAAGTAGCATGAGAACCTTCCCCTTAGGGCTGAGGGCGTTATAATCTCCCCAGCCCTAGCGGAGATCCCTGAGATGGCTGTGCAACTCTTGCCTCAGTGCGAAAACTTACGGGAGCACGTTGAAACGATTCTAAACCTCTGGCAGCAGGATCCCACCCTTTCAGGAAAACAAGATACAACCCGAATTCAAGCTTCGCTGAGCAAGGCTATTTCCCCAACCTTTGAGATTGTCTTCGCCGGTGCTTTTAGCGCCGGCAAGTCGATGTTGATCAACGCTTTGCTAGAAAGGGAGCTTCTCTACAGCGCCGAAGGACACGCCACAGGGACAGAGTGCTACATTGGCTACGCAGAGCCAAATGCTGAGAGAGTGGTGCTCACTTTTCTCAGCGAGCAGGAAGTGCAAGAACAGATGACCGCCTTCTGCGCTTTCCTAAACTTGGCTCCGTCACTCAGCAGGCTGGAAGACACTGCACTGAATCCCCTGAAGGAGCGTGCTGAGGCTATTATTCAACAGGAGGGAGGTAAAAGCAAGTCAGAGCGGGCAAAGCAGGCGGATGCCCTCCGCTTGTTGATTACAGGTTTCCAGCAGAACCGGGACAAAATTCACCCTACCGAGAACAAAGTCTTCTCGATGGAGCAGCTCAACTTCGGCAACCTAAGAGAAGCTGCGGGTTTTGCCCGGCGCGGCGCCAATAGCGCAGTTTTGCGAAAGGTGGAATACTATTGCCACCACCCCTTGCTGGAAGATGGAAACGTTATTGTCGATACTCCTGGGATCGATGCTCCAGTCAAAGCGGATGCAGAGCGTACTTATCGAAAAATTGCCGATCCGGATACGTCCGCAGTTGTTTGCGTTCTCAAGTGTGCTGCAACGGGTGAGCTGACCAAGGAAGAGACAGAGCTTATTGAGCATATTCAAAGTAATGATAGCATCAGGGATCGGGTCTTCTATGTATTTAACCGGATTGACGAGACTTGGTACAACGCACAACTAAAGCAGAGACTAGAAAACATTATCGACCAGCAGTTTCGTCAACTCCGCGTATTTAAGACAAGCGGCCTTCTCGGCTTCTATGGTTCCCAGATCAAGGCAACTACCCCCGAGGATCGATTTGGACTGGATACGATTTTTTCAGAAAGCATCAAAGAATTGGGTGGTGAGGAAGAAACGCCCCAGTTTGTCAGCGAGTTTAATAAGTACTGCACGTCGGGTAGGCTAGTTGGATCCCCGTTCCGCCCTTCTGTACATGGGTACGACACACCCATAAATAACTACGTTCGGATTCTGAGGGAGTGGGGAAAACCTTTGATTGAGTATATGATTAAAGATAGCGGTATTGAAGACTTTCGGGCTGGGATCACTCGTTATTTAACGGAAGAAAAGCGGCCACAGCTATTTTCCGCGCTGGCCGATGATTTGCAACCTCTCTGCATCGAGATGAGGAAGTCCTATCTAGATCTCTACCGAGACATTGATAGCCAGCCCAAAGAGATTGACAGCATGATTTCCTATGAGCTGACGCTGATCAATCAGCAGCTAGCCAGTATTGGCCGAGAGTTTGACGAGCATATCCAGACAGTAGTCAATAAAGTTATTAACGGAGAAAACAAAGAATTTGAGAACGATTTCCATAAATTGAAGACTAGGATGGTACGGAGGCTAGATGAGCTTTTGGATACTTTTTCGTTGGACAATGTTTACAGTCAAGCCGTTCGCATTCGTCCCCGCAACTCCACAGCTCCATTCTTAGCTGTATTGGTCGAAGCCTTTTATTATTTGTCCAACCATCTAGAGGACATCCTGGTAGAATCAGCCAGCACGCTTGTAGAGAACTTCTTTCGTCGCCTTGTTGATGAAGTTCGCAGCTCGAGCTACTACAGGCAGTTGTTTCGCCTACTGGGATCCGATGGAGACTTAGAGAAAAAGCTTCTTTTGGTTAAGGAGGTAACCTTGAGTTCTCTTGTCAATGGTGCCCGAAAAGAGTGCGACCGCTACCTCAGAGAAAGTCCCCGCTTCTACGACGAAGGAACATTCTCGATCTACCAGTTTCGAGAAGTCCTAAAGCAAACCAGCCAATCTTATGACATCTCTGCTATTCGCGACGCAGAGCCTGGAATCCGACAATTACTTAAGCTTGACTTCGAGCAGAAAGTTAACCAGACAGTGCGTTCTAGCTTCCGACAAGAGACCAACAATACTCTAAAAACTCAGCTATTGCCGGTTGCCAAGCAAGTAGCCGATGAGATTTTGCAAAAGTACCCAGAAGCAAAGCAGTTCATGGAAGCAACTCTCAGAAAAGAGGCTGAAGAGAAAATTGCGCTTAACCAACAGCGGCTGAAAGAACTGGAGGCAAGCATAGACAAGTACAACCAAGCTGTTTCTGGGATCAACCTCTGCCTGCAGGCTTTGGGCCTCAATCGCGAGATGCTGCCCTTGATTACTCGTCCTGAACCTTCCTCTGTTGGTGAGTCAGTTCAGATTTTGGCAAGTCTTCCTGAACAGCAAGTAGGTGACAGCAATGCAAGCGAAGCAGTCGCTCTTGGTCGTTCTACACCCATAGACGAGAGTTTTCCAGAGTTGGATAGCATTCTCGATGATTTGAGATAGAGCGGCTTGTCTTTGTTTTTGGCCTTTCACTTGATCCAGATAAAGTCATGGGATCCAAATCGATACCTCTACAGCAGCACCCAGAAGGGATCCTCTCTGTAAGGGAGAAAACTTTCAAGGTTGCCAACTTGGTCAAAGCAGCCCAAGAGGACTTGACCAAGAAAGAAGAGCTGCATCGCTTGTTCATTGCGGCCTTGAGATCCTCAGGGATCCTGCCGCCGGAAGACTTGCTCAACATTGCCAGTAGCCTTCTTGCTCCCAAGCCAGAAGAAAAATTGTTGCAAGAAGCGAAGTGGTTTGGGCAGGGACTTGCTTGTCAGCTCTTGGTGCCAGGCAAGAAGGATTGGGAAAAAGGCAGAGTCAGATTGCGGATCATTGTAGAGTTTGAGCCAGAGGATACAGGCTCAGAGAGCAGCAGCGGATCCCCTCTGGATGACCTTCGCGAAAGTGAGAGCTAGCCTAAGCCAGAGAGACATAGAGGGGGTTGGGCAAGTGTCAAGTAATGATCAATCTCAGGAGTGCTTTGTTGAGCTAGATATTTTCCAAAATACTGTCATTGATATAGGAGGACGCCTAATCTACTCGCAAGAGTTTGCTCAGGTGTACTCAGAGATTGTTTATGAGAGTATCAGATCCTACTTATCCAGCAAACTTAGCGAAAAGGGAGTCTCGATTCTATGGAGCAACTTGAACGGAATAACTAACGTGAAAGGAATTCCTGCTAAACTCTTACGTCCTGGCTCACCGTGGATTGTTGTCTCTATGTCTTGAGGTCGATAAGATGACAAAAACATCCATTAATCTTAGCCAACTGGGAGACGGAGTTATCACTTTTATCAACAAGAACAATAAGCAGAAAGTCTACATGATTTCCAAGCTTTGCGATTCTATCAATTCTTATTTCCTGAGGTTTGACCAAATGGGAAGCGGACTAAACAGTCACTTGAGTTCGTCTGAGATACAAACAGGTATTCCCCATGAAGATCAGGTTCATTTTTTCTATAAAGGAGTTCCATGCTCGATTCTTTCTCCTAAAACTAACGGTTGGCAGACCGGTAGAGTAAAAGTAAGAGTAGAAGTTACGATTGACTTTTATCCTGACAATCCTGAATTTCTGATAAAAGAACCCGACCAAGAGATATTAGAACCTCTAGATGAAAAGTCTCCACTGGACGATCTTCGCAGTATGGATGAATAACGATGAAAGAAAGAAAATCCGGCGAAAGGATTCTAATTCCAGCAGCCGTGCGGGAGTATGTTTTCCAAAGAGACGGCTTCCGTTGTCGCGGTTGCGGAAAGTCGCCCCCAGAGGTTCAGCTTCAGATCGATCACATCATCCCCATTGCCCAAGGGGGCAGTAACGATATCAGCAATCTGCAAACGTTGTGCAAAACCTGCAACCGACGCAAAAAGGATCGACGGGATCCCCGCTTTCGCCGCCACTTTGACTGGTGAGTTGCGGTGTTTCGCCTACGCTTCTCCCTCTAGAAAAGAGAGGAGAGAGGTCTGCAAAAACAACCTCAGACAATAGGCGGAAAGCTCAAAAACGGCATTCGAGTCAGGACTCCCGGCACCGAGCCGACTTCTACTTGTAGACCTTCGGCGGGCTCAAACTTGGTGCGCACGTATCCCAATCCCAGGTACTCTTGCGAAGTTTGGCCTGCACTGGTCAGCAGCCCAATCTTTTCCCCCTGCCGCAAAATCTCTGTGCCAGGACGAGCTTCTCCTTGAAGGCGGATCCCCCACAAAGTTTGCCGAATGCGCCGGTAGGTTACCTGCTTGGCCAAGACTTCCTGGCCAACGTAGCAACCTTTGTCAAGGGAAACAGCTCGCCACAGGCCGGCTTCTAGGGGGTTGTAGTCTGAGGTCAGCTCTCGGTCGGCGGCGGGGCGACCCGCTTCTAGGCGGAGGACTTCCCACAGCTCAGGTGGGGCCAGCTTGGCTCCGGCTTGGAGCAAGCATTCTTCAAGAGCGACTTTCTGGTCAATGGTGCCCCAGAGGGTAAACCCCGGCTGGGCAAGACCCGTGCCACAAGCCAGATGGACAGGGATCCCCTGGATCTCCACGGCGCAGTGCTCATGAGGCCCGGTCGGGATCCTTTCTGAGCCCACCACCTTCTCCAGGAGAGCCTGACTCTGGGAGCCGAGCAATCCAAAGCCAAAGGTCTGATCTGTCTCATCTTGCAACTGTGCTCCCCGCACCAAAGGCAGCATGCGCCCCAAACTCTGCATCAGCAGGCTGCGCCGCTGAGGTGAAGTCCAGATCCAGCAGTCTTCTTCTCCCACGTACACCGTTGCCAAATCCAGGATGCCGGCGGTGGGGGTCACGAAAACCGTGTCGGCCCCCTGCCCTGGCTTGAGGGCCTTCAGATTTTGGGTGCTTCGGTTGTGCAGATAGTCCAAGCCTGGGGATCCCTTCATGCGCAAACGGCCCCACCCGGAGCGGTCTAGAAGCAGGGATCCCGTCTGTGCAACGGGTTGGCCCTCTGTGGGAACAGCAGAAAGAAGAGACATCGCTCACCCCAGAGATGGGATTTGGTTTTCTTCTCTACCCTAGAATAGGCTAGTTCACCCTACCGTTTGTGGCAGATCCCCGGCGTACTGAACTGTGATTGAGGTTGAAGTCCACCAACAGTTGCGGCAGCTTTTGCGGCAGTCTCCCGAAGCCCTGTGGCCCCACCAGTTGACGATGGCTCGCATGGTGGCGCGAGGGTTGCGGTTGGGTCGCAGCACCTTGATCCAGGTGCCTGCTGGGGGTCAGCACCGCCTCAGTTATCTGCTGCCGGCCCTGATGTGGCCCAACCCCACCTTGCTCTGTGCCACAGCTCCTGTGCAGGCGCAAATTTTGGGGGAAGAGATCCCCTGGCTACAGCACACCCTGCAGTTGCATAAGCCCGTCCTGCAAAAAGACCGTTGGCCGGATCCCGATTTCCAGGGGTTGCTGTTGGTGGATCCCCTGGATTGGCTGCAAGCTCGCCTGAGAAAGGGATCCTCGCAAGTGCCGACAGGGATCCCTCTGATCCTGGATGGAGCCGAAGACCTGGAAGATTGGGCCTACCAGGCGCTAACGGTGACCCTGGAAGCCAGCCATTGGCAACAGCTCCGGCAAATCTTCCCTGCCGAGGCGGAGCAGCTCTCCCAGGTTCAGGTCAATTTGTCCCTTCAGCTTTTGCGGCGGCCTCTTTCCCGCTGTCTGCTTCATGCGGATGAACAGGTTCACCTGGATGCTGTGCTGTCTTTGGTGACAGGCTACCCCGGCTGGCTGCCGGATCCCTGGGATCAAATCCGCCGGCGGCTCAGCTCTGATGGGGATCCCGTCTCCAAATGGATTTGGTGGGCCGAAACCGACCGAGAAACCGGTCGCCTCACCCTTCACCACAGCCCGACGGCTCTGCAGGATTGGTTGGCCCCCATTTGGGCCACACAGCCGGTGGTGATTATTGGGGAAGCGCTGGATCTGGATCGCCAGGCGGAAACCTATCGGCGACGGTTGGGCTTGCCGGATCTGACGCCGCTGCGGTTTGCCTCAGGCGAGGGTTGGCCACGTTCTGGCGGGGCGGAGCTTTCCCTTTACTTGCCGCGCCTCCCCCTGCCCAACAGCCCTCTATTTCGGGATCACCTGCTGCAAGAGCTGAAAAACTTGATCCCTCAAGCGCAAGGCTTTGTGGTGGTGTTGGTGTCGGATCAACCTCTGCAGGCACAGGTGGGGGCGGCTTTGGCTGCCGAATTCGGCTCACGGGTGCGGGTAAACAGCCCGTTCCCCGGCGAAAAGGGCATTTTGGTCTGCGACTGGCCCTACTGGCTGCACCACAAGGCTGGCTTGCCGCGCCCTGAGCTGATGGTGATCGCCACTTTGCCCTTCCCTTCTGTGGAAGACCCGAGGGTGGCCGGACGGGTGCAATATCTGCAACGCACCCAGCAGGACTGGTTCCGTCAGTACCTTTTGCCGGTGGCCGCTGCCCAGTTGCAACGGGCTGTTGCGCCTCTGCGGCAAAGCTCTGATTCGGGAGAAGATTCCAGCTCATCCACCCGATGGGTGGCCATTTTGGATAGCCGCATTATCGTCCGCAGCTACGGCGTCTCTCTTCTCAATGCCTTGGGGCCAACTTTGCGGGTCGAGCAGCGCAGCCAATTGTTCGTTTAGGGATCCCCTTGCCCCCAGCCCCTCTCCCTCAGGGAGAGAGATAGGCAGATTTGTATCCTAGAGAGCTAAAGCCAACAGGGATCCGGGCTATCCTGAGTTCAGTCTGCTCTCAGCTTCCTCTTCAGAAACCATGACCAGTCCTGCTCTCAGCCCCGATACAGAACGGCGCGCCCAAGCGGTTTGGAAGCCGTTGCGCCAGGCCATCGTGGAAAGCTCGGGCTTCCGCGGATGGCTCCAAGGACGGGAACTGCCCAGCCAGGAGGCTGACCTGGATCGTCTGGTACATCGCTACCTGGAGCAAACCCTCTCTCACCTGGCCTACTAGGTTCCCCACAGCAGCAACCAGAAAGGTAGGGTCAGCAGGGCCGCCACGTAGCCTAGGGCCAAGGCTGTTGCTGTTAGCTCCCGATCCAAGTCGTATTCCTCCGCCAGCACCAGGGTGGCAATAGCAGGAGGCATGCCGGTCTGCAAGACCAGCACCAGCTTGGCCAAGGGGGGATAGGGGGTCAAGGCTAACCCCAGGCCCACCAAAAGGGGCAGGACAACAATTTTGATGAAGAGGGCCGCGGCGGCGGGGCGAAGAGATCCCCAGTGCGGCACGTGGGCTAGCCGTATGCCCAAAAGGATTAAGCTCAAGGGAATCGTGCTCCAGGCAAAGGCAGTCAGCCCTTGGGCCAGCCATTCTGGGAGAGGGTGGCGAGCCATTGCCAGGCCGACAAAGAAAGACCAGAGAGTGGGACTGCTTAGGACGCGGAGCGTGGCCTGCCAGGGAGGGGTGAAGGAAGCGCTGTAGCGGCTGGCAACCCAGACTCCCAGACCGTAGGCGGCCAAGAGGGTGCCCAACAGGTCGTAAAACAAAGCCCAGCCAAAGTAGGCGCTCCCGCCCACCGCCAAGCAGATGGGGTAGCCCAAATAACCCGTATTTCCCAGGGTGGCTGTCAGGTAAAAGCTGCCTCGCCGGGCTCTGCTCCAAAGCCAGGGATCCCCCTCTTTCTTCCCCTGCCAGGTGTGGTGCTGCCACTGCAGCCAGGCACTGGCCAGGGCATACCCTAGCCCTGTGGCCAGCCAGCAGACCAAAGGGGCCGCCCAGAGCTGGCCAGAGAGGTCCGCCGTCTGCATAAACCCAAGGGTGCCCAGGGGAACCCCCACCCAAAACATGAAGCGGCCCAGCGCTTGGGGATTTAGCCAATGGCGCCAGGGGGGAGGTAGCCCTCTCTGCAGGACAAACCCCAGCAGCGTCCAGCCCAGCAGGGGGAGGTAGACCTGAAAAAGAGTGGTGAGCACGCCTTCTAGAAGCCGAGGGGAAGGGATCCCTGCGGAGGGGTCTGCGGCTGTTCGCGCAGGGCAAAGATGCGTAGGATCACCTCCTCCACGACGCGGTCGGGGGTAGAGGCACCGGAGGTAATACCAATCTGCACTGGCCCGTCGGGCAGCCACCCCTCGGTAACAATTGGGTCTTGGTGGAGGGGCTTGTGGCGGATGCGGTTGGGGGGCTGGATGCAGTCGGGGCCATCGATGTGATAGGAGGGCAGCCCCTTGGCCAGGGCAATTTCCTGCAGGTGGGTGGTGTTGGAGGAGTTAAACCCGCCGATTACCACCACCACGTCCAAGGGCCGCTCCAGCAGCTCGAACATGGCGTCCTGCCGTTCTTGGGTGGCGTTGCAGATGGTGTTAAAGCTCATGAAGTGCTTGTCCAGCTCCTGGGGGCCATATTTGCGCAGCATGGTGGTCTCAAACAGCTTGGCAATGGCGCGCGTTTCCCCTTCCAGCATCGTGGTCTGGTTGGCGATGCCGATCCGCTCCAGATCCCGATCCGGATCGAAGCCGGGAGATGTGGCCTTGCCGAAGCGGCGCCGAAATTCTGCCGCATCTCCGCCGTGCAAAATGTAGCGGGCGACCCATTCCGCCTCTTCCAGGTTCAGCACCACCAGATATTTTTGGGCAAAGGAGCTGGTGGCCACGGTTTCTTCGTGGTTGTACTTGCCGTGGATCACAGAGGTGAATTGAGCGGCGCGGTGCTTGTCCACCTGGTTCCAGACACGGGATACCCAGGGGCAGGTGGTATCGACGATCTCGTTGCCCTGCGACCGGAAAAACTCCATTTCTGAGACACTTGCCCCGAAGGCAGGCCAGATCACCACGTCCTCAGGCCGGATCTGGGAAAAGTCTTTCTTGCCGTCCGGGCCTTTCTCCACAAAGCGGATCCCCATCTCCTGCAGGTGGCGGTTGACCAGGGGGTTGTGGATGATCTCGTTGGTGATCCAGATCTGGCGATCCGGAAAGCGGCGCCGCGCTTCGTAGGCATATTCCACCGCCCGTTCCACCCCCCAGCAGAAGCCAAAGGCCTTGGCCAGATGGATGGTGATATCCCCCTGCCGATAGCAGTAGGACTGGGCGCGGATCTGCTCCACCAGGGGGCTTTTGTAGGTGGTTTGCAGCTCCCGTTGGGCCTGATCCTTGTGCTCTTCAAACCCTTTGGCAAAGTAGTTGCTGGAGCTGCGCAGGGCCTTGCGCAGGGCGCGCGGATCCTGGGGGGAGCTAGCCGGGGAAGAGGGTTGGGAATGAGGCATGGTTGTCACTCGGGCTGTGCACCGCTAACAGCAAAGGGATCCTCTCTCAGCTTACGCCCTGTCTTGAGTGCGTGGGTCACTCCGGCGGCAGGACAGCCCACAAAAATCTGAAGGGATCCCAGACTCGATCGGCAAGAGCCAGGGCGGCTAAGGCAGCGGCTGATCTTGCCTTTCCAGTTGCTGCAGCCGTTCCTGGAGCTGACGGGCAGTCAGGGAGAAGCTGCGCCCCGGCCAAAGCAAAGAGCCCAGCCCCGCCGTCAACAGGCCCAGGCCGATGGCCACGGCGATGAGCAATCCCAAGGGCAGCTCCACCGAGCGCCAAATTAAAAAATGGACGGTCAGGGGGGTGGGGTTTTGTCCGGCCAGGACTGCCACTCCCAAAGCCAGCAGCAGTGTCAAGGCCAGGTTGAACAGCAGCAGCATGAGGGATCCCGTCGCAACAGTTCTATTCTGCCTTGCTGGCCGACGGAGCAGCCCAGGGCTGCACTGTGCCATCGGGCAGGATGGCGCCGCTCAGGTCAGCGCCCGTCAGCACTGCTCCGCCTATTTTTGCCCCGCTCAGGTCGGATCCCTGCAGTTGGGCGCGGGTTAGCTTGGCTTCCCAAAGGTAGGCCCCGTGCAAGTTGGCTTCCCGCAAATCGGCAAAGCTGAGATCGGCGCCGATCAAGTTGGCTTCCCAAAGGTTGGCCCCGCGCAGGTTGGCCCCCATCAGGTTGGCGGAGCTGAGATCGGCCCCCCGCAGATCGGCCTCCTGCAAGTTAATTCCACTCAGCTTGCCAAAGGAAAGGTTGGCCCCTCTCAGATTCGCCCCCTGCAGGGTGGCGCGCACCAGATCCACGCCCACCAGGTTGGATTCTTGAAAGTTGCGCTCGCCGGCGGCATATTCTGCCAGCAGCTCCTCTGCAGTGGTCACTCGGGGCATGGCCGGGTACCCCCAATTGCCGAGTTTATTTCAGCAACCCTTGATTGCCAAACGAGGTGCTAATGACTCAATGCTAAATGTTGGCCATTATACCGTCCATCTACAGCCGCTTGCGGCTCACGGCGGGCAAGAAGGGATCCCCACCCCTGTCCCATCTGCCCTCTGGGGAGAGGGTGGGGTTGCTTCTGCCACCTTTTCAATGTGCAGCTCCAAGTAGCCGGTGGCCGGATCCGGCTGGCGGGAGAAGCGGTACTCCAGGCTGTCGGCGAGGACGATCTCGGCGGTGGTGTAGATGAGGCAGCCGGGGCGCAGGTGCCCTCCCCAAGTTCGGCCCTGGGCATCGGCAACGGCGAGGTGAAGATGGACTCCGTCCGGGCACAGGGATCCGCTCAAAGCCAGGATCTCCAGGCGTTCCGACAATAGGTAATCCTCGGTTTGATCGGCCAGGCGCAGGGTGGCTTGGCTGAGGCTGCCGACGGCGCTGAGGACAAACCCCGCCTGCAGGGGTTGCTGGCGGGCAAAGCGCTCCAATTCCTGCTTTAGGTCTTGGCCGGGCAGCAGGCGCAAGGGGTAGACGCGCAGGGATCCCGTGGGTAGAGGCTGGGGGCGGCCAGCAGCAGCGCTCCCCGGTCGCCAGCCCGGCTTGACCACCGGGTAGGCGCGGGCGATCACCAGGCAGTCGTCCGGCACGGGATAGCGGGCGGGAATGGTGGAGCCGGCGGCAATGGTGACATCGGATCCCACCTTGAGGGGGGCCACCAGCACCGAGTTGGCGCCTGTCTTGCTGCGATCCCCAATTTCGGTCAAGTGCTTCTGCTGGCCGTCGTAGTTGGCGATGATCGTGCCGGCGCCAATGTTGACCTGGGATCCCAGCTTGGCGTCGCCCAGGTAGGCCAGGTGGGCGGCGTTGGTATGGGATCCGATCTGGGCGTTTTTGATTTCCACAAAGTTGCCGATGCGGCAGCCGTCGCCGATCTGGCTGTGAGGGCGCACGTGGGCGTAGGGGCCTACCCAGACGCGATCCCCGATCTGGCTGTGGCTGACCACCGAGTAGAGGATGTGGCAATCGGAGCCGATGGTGCTGGACTCGATCCAACTGCCCGGCCCTAGACGAGTGCGTGGCCCAATGCGACAGACGCCCCGCAGGTGGGTTTGGGGTTCGATCACCACATCGGGGGCCAATTCCACCGTCTCTTCCAGGCTGACGCTGTCGGGATCCACAAAGGTGACCCCGGCTTCCATCCAGGCTTCCTTGAGGCGATCCTGCAGAATCTGGTAGGCTTGGGCCAGTTGGCGGCGGTCGTTAATGCCGACGATTTCCCGCGCATCCTCGGCGTCCAGGGCGATGGCGGTGTCCAGAAGTTTAACGGCCTCGGTGAGGTAGTACTCCTGCTGGGCGTTGTTCCGGCCCAGACGGGGCAGCACCCTTGCTAGGGCCGGCCAGTGGAAACAGTACACCCCGCTGTTGATGCGGCGATTTTGCCGTTGGGCCGGGGTGCAGTCTCGCTCTTCCACCAACTCCAGGATCCGCTGCTGGGCATCGCAAAACACCCGCCCATAGCCGTAGGGATCCGCCACCTGGGCCGAGAGCAAGGTCACATCCGGTTGAACTTGGCGGTGGCGCTCCAGCAGCGCCTGCAGGGTTTCCGCCCGCAACAGAGGCACATCCCCGTTGACCACCAGCAGATCCCCCTGAAAATCCTCCAGAACGGGCAGAAGCTGCTGCACCGCATGTCCAGTGCCCAATTGCTGCGCCTGCTCCACAAATTCGACCGGGTACTCCTGCAGAGCTCGGCGCACTTGCTCCTGCCCGTACCCCACAATCACCAGACAGCGCTGGGGTTTCAACGTCAGCACTGTGCGCAGCAGCCGCTCGATCAAAGACAGGGATCCCAGCTTGTGCAGCACCTTGGGCAACTGCGACCGCATGCGGGTGCCCTTGCCCGCCGCCAGGATCGCCACCGCCAGATCTCGTTCTGCCATGTTCCCCCCAGACTCTGCCCCCATAAAGTATATGCGGCAGGATCCTGCTCAAACTGTAGCTTGACAGAGCCGCGTGCCACTTGAGCTAGCCTAGTGGCACGTGTAGGTGGGGCAGACGATGGCGGAGAGCAAAAGCTCTGATACCCCCCTTCAGAAACGTCAGCGCCTGGTGCGCGAGGTGGCCGGTTGGCTGGCGGTGCTGGGGGTGCTGATCCCAGGGCTGCAGCGTTTTTACATGGGCCACAGGCGCTGGGGCTGGGGCTACTTGGTGCTGGGGCTGATGGTGTTCGTTCCTTCCATCCCGTTGCAGCTCCTCGGCTACGGGGTACGCGCCCTTTGTTTGCTGGAAGGGCTGTGGTTTCTCACCATGACCAATGAGGACTTCGATTTTCGCTTCAATCGAGATCTCATCGAGCTGGACTGGACCAGTGCGAAAAGTCGGGAAGTCCGGGATCCCGAGCAGCAGTTGGAGATCCAGTTGAAGCAGGGCTTGATTACCCGCGCCGAATACGAGGAGCGCCGCCGCTACCTTCGCGAGATCTCGTGAGTGGGACTGCGATTGCTCCAAGATATTTCCGACCTATCCCCCCTCCACAGCAAGCCCGTTGACACCCTCCCCACTCTCAGACCAAGAAACCGACTGGCGATGCTTAGAAGGGGTGGGCGGTTCTTCCCCATAATCTAGGGACAGGCCCGACCGACCTTCGCCAGAATCCCATAAAAGTGCGGTTTCGCGCTGGCTGAAGCTGTCCTAGTGTAACAAAATATTAAGAGGAGCCGCCGGGCTAGCGTCCCGTTTGGGAGGCCACGCTTGGATTGGTTCCTAACCGACACCTTGCATCCATCTCGGGACACATGGCCATGTACAACAATCGTCGCGGTTTTCTTCGTTGGCTGGCGCTTGGTTTTGGCTCGCTGGTGGGCCTGTTGCCTGCCTTGGCTCAGCGCCGTTTTAACCGTGCCATTGCCCAGGGTGCTGCTTCGGGCCCCAAAGCGGCTGAGCCGGAGTTCGTTAAAGTGGCAACGCTAGAAGATCTTAAAGAAGGCCCCTTCAAGGTAGAAGACGCCTTTGGGAAAAACACCGCCACCCTTTGGCTAGTCGGGGATCCCCAAAAGGAAGACTCGCTGCTGGCTCTGGATGCAGCCTGTCCCCATGCCGGCTGCGACGTGGACTGGCGGGGGGAGAACTTCGTCTGCCCCTGCCATGGCTCAGTTTTTGCCGCCGATGGCAGCCGTACCCGTGGCCCGGCCAATGCCGACCTGACCGCCTACAAAGTTAAGGTGGAGAAAGGGGAAATCTTCGTGGCCAGAACCTGACCTTGTCCCCCCAGGGTCAACCAGACTAGCCAGCAAGGGGTCGAGCCTGCTAGGGCGCCCATGCCTCGTACCTACCGCTTCTTGTTTGTCTCCACCCCCGTTGGGCCCCTGGGATCGGGAGCTGGCGGCGGGGTGGAGCTCAACCTTGTCAACTTGGCGCGGAGCCTGCTTGAGAGGGGAGCCCAAGTGCGCGTGCTGGCCCCTGAGGGCTCCTGCAGTGTCGACTTGCCGGAAGGGGTGATCGAGGCGGTGGCCGGCCTCCCCCCGCCCTATGCCCAGAGCCAGCGCCGTGACGAGCCGGTTTGCCTTTCCATCCCTTCTCTGTTGGCCAACCTCTGGCGGCGGGCTGCCCAACTGCAGGATGAGTTTGAGCTCATCGTGAACTGGAGCTACGACTGGCTCTCGTTCTACCTGACCGATTTTTTCCGCACGCCGGTGGCCCATATCGTCAGCATGGGCTCCCTTAGCGATGCCGTTGACCAGGCCTTGGAGCGCATCGCGCGCACCTATCCTGGCCGGCTGGCGGTACACTCGCGAGCCCAAGCCCAGACCTTTGCCTTTGCCCGGGCCCAGATGGCGGCTGGTCGGGCTCCCTTTGTCTATTTGCCCTGCGGCGTCGACCTCAGCCGCTACGAGTTTGTGCCAGAGGGGAACGGATCCCTGTGCTGGGTTGGCCGCATTGCCCCCGAAAAGGGCCTGGAAGACTGCGCCGCCCTGGCCGAGAAGACGGGGAGGCCGGTGCTGATCCTGGGCCACCTGCAAGACCCGGCCTACTGGCAGCAGATTCGAGAACAGTACCCGCGGGCTCAATTGGATTACCGGGGGTTTTTGCCCACCTCTCAGATGCAGCGGCTCTTGGGCCACTGCTCGGCCTTGATCATGACCCCTAAGTGGGTGGAAGCCTTCGGCCTGGTGGCGGTGGAAGCCTTGGCCTGCGGTGTGCCGGTGATCACCTACCGCCGCGGCGGGCCGGCGGAAATTGTCCGCGATGGCGAGACCGGCTGGGTGGTGGAGCCAGACGACGTGGCAGCTCTGGCAACAGCGGTGGAACGCCTGGATCAGATCGCTAGAAGCCGCTGCCGACAGCACGCAGAAGAGCACTATTCCCTGCAGGCCATGACAGAGCGGTTTCTGGCCTGGAGCGAGCAAATTGTCCAGGATCCGATCCCGGCAGCCCGCTAGGGAGAAGACAGGCAATGGTACTATTTGATTTTGATGCCTGGGGCCGGATGACCAGCCCACTGACGCGGACACTTCGACTCACGACGGGGAAACCACCATGACGACTGGGAAAGAATCTGTTGCGCTGGTGCGATCAGAGGTTCGTCGGCGGTCACAGGTTCTGGGAACGCAGGTGATCAGCCAAGCCAATGCCGCCCGGCTTGGAGTAGTTAGCGAAGTTTGGGCAGATCTGGAAGCTAGGCAAGTCCTGGTGCTAGGAGTGCTGGAAAAGGCCTTTGCCGGATCGCCCCGTTTTCTGGAGCTGCGGCAGGTCACGGCCCTAGGACAAGACGCCATCCTCGTCCCCAGCGATGAAGTCTTCGAGGACTTGGAGTTGGAGGGTCTCAGCCGGGTAGTCGGCAGCGAGGTGATTACCGAAGAAGGGATCCGCCTTGGAAAAGTCAAAGATTTCGAATTCAACTCCGTCTCCGGCCTAATCACCGGTTTGATCCTCTCCAACCTCGGCCTGACCTTTTTGCCCGGCTTTATCCTCAGCACCTACCTGCTCTCTGCTGATGAAATCGTCTCCATCGGCGGCGATCGCCTCATCGTGGCCGATGGCGCCGAAACCCGCCTAGCCCAACTGACCAAAGGGATCTTGGAAACCCTCGGCCTGGGCAAGCCCTCCTGGCTGGTCGACACTGGCTCCGCCCCCGCCCTGCCCAGGGCCGTTGATGAACCTGCCGTCGAGGAAAACTACGAGGAAGTATACGACGAAGAATACGAGGGCGAAGAAGAGGAATATCCCGAAGCAGAGCCTGAACCCCAGGCCGAGGCGGCGCCTCCTCGTCGGCCCGAGCCTGCTCCTGCTGCCGAGCAGCCAGAATGGGAGCAAGAGTACGTCAAAGCAGAAGCCCCCCCTTCCGAGCCAGCTCCTGACTCTGCCCCGGCCGCTCCCAGCTCCCCTTTGGATAGGGACCCCTGGGAGGAGAATACCGGGGAGCCAACCTGAGCTCTGAGCCCGGCTTCGCTCCTCTCTCCCAAAGTGACGGCCTAGGGGTGACCCCATGTCAGCCGGAGCGCCTGAGCCTGAGAACTCTTCCTGGATTGGAAAAAACCAGACTGACCGGACAGTCGCCGCAAAAAGTCGGCAAAGGCGTGAGTTTTCCCTGCTCGGGGATCCCCTAGGTTGGCAGGGCAGGATCGGCCTCGGCCAAAAAGCGCAAAGCCACCGATAAAAAAGCTTGCGGCGCTTCGATGTGGGGAAAAGCAGCCCCTGGCAGTCGATAGATCGGCACCTCTGGGCGCAAGGCACGATACCGCTCCGCCTGTTCTGATCCAGTAAGGCGGTTGTTTTCTCCCCAGACCAGAGCCATCGGCTTGTCCACCACGCGAAAGTCCTCCTGAATGGGCAAGTTAAGCTTGCCGGTCAAAAAAGAACGGGGGGCAAATTGGGCCCCCGCCTGGTGGGCCGCCTGATAGTAGTAGTCCACCACCGCCTCATCCAGAGCGTACCCAGGGGAGAACAGGCTCTGCTCCGTAAATAGACGTACACTCCAGGGGGTGGTGATGACGTTGTAAAAGGCCAGCCCCAAAACCGGCAAGCTGAGAAGACCATACACCGCCTCAGCCAAAGGGATCCCTAGCGCCTCGGGGACAAGGCTGTTGTCTCCTAGAGGGGCGATGAGCAGCAGCTTCTGCCAGTGCTGAGGCTGCAGCCGGGCCGAGCGCAGCACAAACCCTGCCGAGAGAGAATTGGCAATGGCGTGGCAGGGGCGCCCGATCACCTGGCCGACAAAATCCCCGATCATCCGGACATATAGGTGGCCGGTGTACTCCAGATCGGGGCGCTCCGAGTTGCCCCAACCCAACAAATCCAAAGCGTAAACCTGATAGTGCTGGCCCAACTCCGCCATCACGGCGCGAAACTCGTAGCTGGAAGAGCCGGCCCCGATGCCGTGCAGCAGCAACAAGGGCTGGCCGGATCCCGCAACCTTGTAAAACAGACGGTGGCCGCGCCAAAAATAGTGCCTCTCCTCCCCCGGCAAGAGGCTGGGCAGAGGCTGGGTTCGAGAAGCGATCCAGGCGTTGAGCACGGCCAGGGCACTTACCCCGCCGGCCGCAACCCAGAGGCCGGTTTTGAGAACTTGGCTCAGCTCCTTCATGCTCAGCGGCCCCAGCTAAGGCCAGACGGCTACTTTTTCTTGAGGCGGTAAGTGATGCGCCCTTTGTTCAGGTCATAGGGGCTGAGCTCTACCTTGACCCGGTCGCCGGGCAAGATCTTGATGTAGTTGCGGCGGATCTTGCCGGAGATGTGGGCAAGGACGTTAAAGCCGTTGTCCAGGTCCACCCGGAACATGGCGTTGGGCAAGGACTCGGTAACCACCCCTTCCACTTCAATGGCGTCTTCTTTAGACAAGGAACCCTCCTTAAAAAACAACACAACAGAAATATCGATAGGAAACCCGCCCTGTTAAGAGCGAGTTAAGAGCCGAAACAATACTCCACCTCTTCTATCCTAGCCGTTGCCGCCCTTCAGCAAGGGATCCCTAGGACTGAAAAGGGGTGCGATCCGTCAAAATCTCAGCCCCAGAGTCCGTGATCAAGACCGTGTGCTCAAACTGGGCCGACCAAGAGCCGTCCACCGTCACCACCGTCCAGCCATCCGAGAGCACCCGCGTGGCCTCTCCCCCTGCATTCACCATCGGCTCGATTGCCACCGTCATGCCGGAGCGCAGCTTGGGATTGGGAAGGTCGCGGGTGCGGTAGTGGGGAAACTGCGGCTCCTCGTGCAAGTTGCGCCCCACGCCGTGGCCGACGTACTGCTTCACCACGGAGTAGCCCCGCCCCTGGATGTAGTCCTCGATGGCGCCTGAGACATCCTGCAGCCAGACGCCGTGGCGCACGTGGTCAATGCCCGTCTGCAGCGCTTTGGCCGCTGTGTCGATCAGGTCGCGGGCGGCATCGCCGAGGGGCTCCAGGCCAATGGTGATGCAAGAGTCGGCATGCCAGCCTTCGACCATGGCGCCAAAATCCACCTTGACGATGTCCCCCGGCTGCACCACTTTGCGGGGGCTGGGGATCCCGTGTACCACCTCATGGTTGACGCTGACACAGACACAGGCGGGAAAGCCGTAGTAGCCCTTGAAGCTGGGCAGGGCATTCAACTCCGCTACCCGCCGCTCGGCATAGGCATCGATGTCTGCCGTTGTCCAGCCTGGCTCCAGACACTCGGCAATTTCCTGCAGCACCTGGGCCACCACCCGCCCGGCCCGCCGCATCTTCTCCACCTCCCGGCGGGACTTGATCTCAATGAGCTGCATGCCCCGCCGCGGGGAGAGATTTCCCGCCCCCGTCTTGATCACGCTGTCCTCCTGAAGCCTTCCAAGAGAGCCCGCAGATGTTCTTGTACCGATTCCATCGGCTGGTTGCCATCGATCCGTCGCAGACGACCCCTGGCCTCGTAAAAGTCGATCAGCGGAGCCGTCTGCTCCCGATACACCTGCAAGCGTTTGAGGATCACCGCCTCATCGGCATCGTCGCTGCGCCCCTGCTCCTTGCCGCGGGCCAACAGCCGTGCCACCACCACGTCGTCCGGCACTTCCAGGTTGAGAACGTGGTCGTAGTCTTGCCCCAACTCCCGCAACAGCTCTTCTAAAGCCTCCGCCTGCGCCAGGGTGCGGGGGAAGCCGTCCAGGATCCAGCCCTGCGCTGGCGAGTGTTGCAACTGGCCCTTCACCATCCCAATTAACACCTCGTCAGGCACCAGCTCTCCCGCATCCATGTACACCTTAGCCTGGCACCCCAGCGGCGTTTGGGCTTTCACCTCTGCCCGCAGCAGGTCGCCTGTAGAAATTTTGGGCGTGTGGTAGATCGCTGCCAGCCGCTCTGCCTGGGTGCCCTTGCCCGCTCCCGGCGGCCCCAAAAAGATTAACCTCGGCACTATTGCTTGACCATCCCTTCGTAACGCTGCGAAATGACGTAGGTCTGGATCTGTTTGGAGGTCTCGATCGCCACCCCCACCAGGATCAGCAGCGAAGTTGCCCCCAAGCCCTGAAAAGTGGTGATGCCGGTCGCCCGCTCCACCGTCGTCGGGATGATGGCCACCGCACACAAGAACAAGGCCCCCAGCAGGGTCAGCCGGTTGAGGATCCCTTCGATGTACTCAGCAGTGGCCTTGCCCGGGCGGACTCCCGGAATGCTGGCCCCCATCTTCTTCAGGTTCTGCGCCAGATCCACCGGGTTAATGATCAAAGAGGCGTAGAAATAGCTGAAGAGGAGGATCAGCACGAAGTAGAAGGGAATGTAAAACCAAGAGGTAGGGGCCAAAAGGTTGGCCACCTGCACCAAAGTCAGGTTCTGGGTGTACTGGGCCAAGGCAAAGGGCAGGGACATCACCGAGTAGGCGAAGATGATCGGCATCACGCCCCCCTGGTTTAGCCGCAGGGGCAGGTAGCTCTTCTGCTCACGGAATAGCTTGTTGCCCACCTGGCGCTTGGCGTAGACAATAGGGATTTTGCGGCTGCCCTCCTGGACGAAGACAATGCCGACAATGGTGGCTAGGAAGACGGCCATCAACACCAAGATGCCGCCGATGGTGCTGCTATCAGCACGGGCTAGGCTGATGGTCTGGCCCAGAGCGCGGGGCAGCGTGGCGACAATGTTGACGAAGATCAACAGCGACGGCCCACTGCCCACCCCCTTCTCCGTGATCATCTCCCCCAACCACATGACAAACATGGAACCTGCCGTCAGGGCCAGGGTGGTGGAGGCCACAAAGGCCAACTCGTTGCTGGTGTTGGCGAACTCCCGCACCCAGAAGGAGATGCCGATGCCCTGGATGATGGCCCAAATCAGGGTAACGTAGCGGGTGTACTGGGAAATCTGTCGCCGCCCCTGCTCCCCCTCGTTTTTCTGCAGGTTCTCCAGGGCCGGAATGGCCGAGACCAGCAGTTGCATGATGATGGAGGCGTTGATGAAAGGCAGGATGCCGAGGGCGAAGATCCCCAAAGCGGAGATACCGCCGCCCGAGAAGACATCCAGAAAGCCAAACACAGGGCTGTTGGCGGCTTCGGCGGCAAAGCGAGCTCGGTCAATACTGGGGATGGGAATGTAAATGCCCAGCCGCACCAACAGCAACAGGCCTAGGGTAAGAAACAGACGTCTGCGCAGGCCAGAAGCCATGGCCATCTGCATGAAGGTCTCTTGGGCGGAGGGAGCGGAGCCTCGTGGGTCAGCCATAAATCTAGAAAACCTCGCGGAAGGGAAAGGCAAGGTGAGCTATTTACCACTCTACGCTGCCGGTGGGAAAGTCGGCAAAATAGAGAAGCTGCAAACTGCAGCCCAATTTTAGGATCCAGCGGAAGCAGTCTGGGATCCCACGAGCTCCACCCGACCCCCGGCTGCCTCGACCTTGGCTCGGGCTGAGGGGGTGATGGCAGCCGCTCTGATCGTCAGGGGCACGCCCACTTCCCCGTCTCCCAAGATCTTCAGCGGGCCATCGTTGGTGGTCACGATCCCCAAATCCATCAAGCTTTCCAAGCTGACCTCGCTGCCAGCGGGCAACTTGGCCAAAGCGCGCAGGTTGATCAGGGTGTACTGGGGGCGCCGCACGTAGCGGGGGAAGTGCTTGAGCTTGGGCAGCCGCCGATAGAGGGGGGTCTGGCCTCCCTCAAAGCCGGGCCGGGGACCGCCTCCTTTGCGCGCCTTCTGTCCCCGCATTCCCTTGCCACAGGAGGCTCCCTGTCCAGCAGCGATGCCACGGCCCAGGCGTCGTCGCCGCCGCGTCGAACCTGGTTGGGGGCGAATGTCTTCTAGTCGCATACTGACCTCCGGCTAACTTGCTGTTACTTACCAAACAGGCGGCGCACGTCGATCCCTCTATCTTCAGCTACCTGCTCAAAGGTGCGCATCCGCCGCAGCGCGTCAATGGTGGCACGGGCGTTGTTGAGGGGGTTGCTGGATCCCAGTTGCTTAGCCAAACTGTTGCGCACGCCCGCCAGCTCCAGAACCGTGCGCACCGCTCCCCCGGCGATGACCCCTGTCCCGGGAGCTGCCGGCATCACCAGGACAGTGGCCCCACCGCCTGATCCCCGCATGGGATGGGGTACAGACAGACCCTTGGTGAGGGGCACTTCGATTAGGTGCTTTTTGCCATCCACAACTCCTTTGCGCACAGCCCCGATGACGTCGTTGGCTTTGCCCACGCCAACCCCCACCTGGCCGCGCTCGTTGCCCACCACCACCACGGCCCGGAAGCTCAGCTTTTTGCCGCCCTTAACTACTTTGGTGACGCGCCGGATCTGGATGACCCGCTCCTGCCACTCGCTAGTCTGCTCTTCGCGGCTCTTTTTGCTTCTGCGACGTTCTCTTTGCTCAGCCATATGCCATCTCCTCAGGGCCTAGAACTGTAAGCCTGCTTCGCGGGCGGCTTCCGCCAGGGCCTGGACACGCCCGTGGTAGAGCTTGCCGCCGCGGTCGAACACCACTTGACAAATGCCTGCCTGTAAGGCCCGTTGGGCAACGGAGCGACCCACCACGGCGGCAGCCTCTCGGGTGGCCGTGCCAATGTCTTTGAAGGCTTCCCGCAGCTCCCTGTCCAGCGTGGAGGCAGAGACTAAAGTGTGCTGGGCTACATCGTCGATCACCTGGGCGTAGATGTGGCGATGGGAGCGAAACACGGCCAAACGGGGCCGCTCGGGCGTCCCGAAGACCTTGCGGCGAATGCGGCGATGGCGACGTTGGGTGGCAGCTTTGCGAGTGATTTTCATAGCTACTTCTTGGCCTTCCCGGATTTACCTGCTTTGCGACGAACCTGTTCCCCTACATAGCGAATCCCTTTGCCCTTGTAGGGCTCTGGCGGACGGACGGCCCGAATCCGCGCCGCCGTGTTGCCCACCAGCTCTTTGTCGATACCTGAGACGACGATGACGTTGTTGCCCTCAACCGCTATTTGGATCCCTGGCGGGAAAGGGATCTCCACTGGGTGGCTGTAGCCAACGTTCAAGATTAACTTGTTGCCCTGGGTGGAAGCCCGGTAGCCCACACCCACCAATTCCAGCCTGTGCTCAAATCCCCTAGATACGCCGTCCACCATGTTGGCAACCAAGGTGCGGCAGAGGCCGTGCAGTTGGCGGGCCGGGCGAGACTCGTTGACCCGGCTGACCTTGAGCGTCTGGGCTTCTTGATGCACCGCAATCAAGGGGGGCAAACTGCGAGACAGTTCTCCCTTCGGGCCTTTTACCGAGATCTGCTGCCCCTCGATCTGAACCTCTACCTTGGCAGGAAGGGCGATGGGGCGTTTGCCAATGCGAGACATGGGCCAACTCCTGGCAAGAGAACAACTCAATAGACGTAGCAGAGCACTTCGCCGCCGATGCCCTGCTTGCGAGCATCCCGGTCGGTCATGATGCCGTTGGAGGTGGAGATGATGGCAATCCCAATTCCTCCCAACACCCGAGGCAGTTCTTTGTGGTTGCAGTAAACTCGCAGCCCGGGCCGGCTCACCCGCTTCAGGCCATTGATGATCGGCTTACGACCTTTGCCCTTGTACTTCAACCGCAACACAAGCTGAGCGTGGATCCCTTCTCCCTCTTCCTTCCAGTCGCTCACAAAACCTTCCTCATGAAGAACGCGAGCGATGCTGCGGGTCATGCGTGTGGCCGGGACCGCCACCGATTCATGCCGAGCCATGGTGGCATTGCGAATGCGGGTGAGCATGTCGGCGATCGTGTCGTTGGTGTGGGCCATGGGTGGGTCGGTGCTCCTCGGAAGATCGATCAAGTCGAGACAATTGCAGATGGGCAAACCTTAAGAGGCAAAGGGCATGCCAAACTCTTTGAGCAGGGCACGGCCCTCTTCGTCGGTTTCGGCGGTGGTCACAATGGAGATGTCCATACCTCTGATCTGGTCTACAGAGTCGTAGTTGATTTCGGGGAAGATCAGTTGCTCGCGAATACCAAGGGTGTAGTTGCCCCGCCCATCAAAAGATTTAGGGCTGACGCCACGGAAGTCGCGGATACGAGGGAGGGCAATGTTGATCAGCCGATCCAAAAACGCGTACATGCGCTCCCGCCGCAGGGTCACCATCAGGCCAACCGGCATGCCCTTGCGGATTTTGAAACTGGCAATCGCCTTTTTGGCGCGGGTAATCACCGGACGCTGGCCCGTGATGGCGCTGATCTCGGCGATGGAGGATTCCAGGGCCTTGGCGTTTTGGGAGGCATCTCCCAGGCCGCGATTGATCACGATCTTTTCCAGACGCGGCACCTGATGGATGTTGGTGTAGCCCAACTCTTTTTGCAGCTTGGGAACGATGACGGTGTTGTAGAGGATTTGCAGACGCTGGGGCATGGTCGGTTCTCCTGGGGGCTCTGGGCTGGGTCAGAGCTCTATCGAAAAAGGGACGGCTAGTCGAGGATCTCGCCGGTTTTCTTGAGGACACGGACTTTGCGGCCATCGGCGGTGATTTGATAGCCAATACGGCTGGCCACTTCCTGCTTCTTGGAATAGAGCATCACCTTGCAGGCGTGGATCGGGGCTTCTTTGGTCTCGATGCGACCACTTTCGCCTTCCCGTTGCGGCTTGCGGTGGTAGGTTACTATGTTTACCCCTTCCACCAAGACCATGTTGCGTTCGGGAAAAACCTGCAGCACCTCGCCGATTTTGCCTTTGTCGTCGCCGGAGATCACCTGGACGGTATCTCCCTTCTTGATGCGCATTTTGTAGCGTAGGCTGTTGCGGTGCTTGCGAACGCCGGTCTGCCGAATCAGCCGTCGAATTTGGCTGGGCTTGAGGGGACGAACCATTACAGAACCTCCGGGGCAAGGGAGATGATCTTGGTGAAGTTTTTCTCCCGCAGCTCGCGGGCTACAGGGCCGAAAACGCGGGTTCCGCGGGGGTTGCCGTCGTCGTTGATGATCACGGCAGCGTTGTCGTCGAAGCGGATGCACATGCCGTCGGGGCGGCGTACCGTATCGACGGTGCGGATGACCACAGCCTTGACGACGTCGGATTTTTTGACCGGCATATTGGGCAGGGCGTCTTTGACGACGCCAACGATCACATCTCCCAGGCTGGCGTAGCGACGGCCACTGCTGCCCAGGACGCGGATGCACATCAGCTTGCGGGCGCCGGTGTTGTCAGCTACCGTTAACATGGTCTGCTGCTGAATCATAGTTTCTTGACCTCCCGTATGATTTCGGCCACTCGCCAACGCTTGGTGCGGCTGAGGGGACGGGTTTCCGTAATGCGCACCAGATCCCCTTCTTGACAGCGGTTCTCTTCGTCGTGGGCCTTAAACTTTTTGGTTTTGACGACGATTTTGCCGTATTTGGGGTGGGCAACCCGGTTTTCCACAGCAACGACCACTGTCTTTTGCATCTTGTTGCTGACGACAACGCCGATCTTTTCGCGAGCAGGCATTACTCCTCCTTCTGGGTCTGAGTTGAGGACAAGGACTTGCCGCGCTTGCGCTCTGACTCAACGGTCAGCAGTTGGGCCAGCTTGTGTTTGCGCAGGCGAATGAGATGGGGCTGGTTCAACTGCCGCGTGGCCTGCTGCAAACGCAGCTCGAACAGCTCTTTCTTGACGGCGTAGATCTCCTGGCTCAATTCTTCGTCGGATAGGGCGCGAGCGTCGGCAATTTTAGGCATGGGCATGGCTCAACTCTCCTCCCTCAAATAGCGCTGGCTGCTACTTCTGTTGTTTCTGGAGCTGCTTTCTGAACAGGTTCCGGCTCCTCAAAGTTAGCCTTGGTTACAAACTTGACTTTGATCGGCAGCTTTTGGGCGGCAAGGCGCATCGCCTCTCGGGCCGTGGCTTCAGGAACTCCTCCCATCTCGAAGAGGATACGGCCCGGCTTGACGACGCAAACCCAGTATTCGGGGTTGCCTTTGCCGGATCCCATGCGGGTTTCGGCAGGCCGTTGGGTAACGGGCTTGTCGGGAAAGATGCGGATCCAGATTTGGCCTCCCCGCCGGACGTAGCGGGCCATGGCCCGACGGCTGGCCTCGATCTGCCGCGCGGTGATCCAGGCGGGTTCTAGAGCCACAAGGCCGTATTCCCCAAAGTTGATGCGGTTGCCGCGAGTCGCTTTGCCTTTCATGCGCCCGCGCTGTTGCTTGCGGTATTTGGTTCGTTTGGGGCTTAACATGGCCGTTCCTTAAATCAACTGCGATGGGGATCCCTGGATTTTCGGGTGCTGGCCCTCAGGCCTCCACTGCTGAGCGGTCTTCAAAAGTGGGCCGCCGCCGCTGCTGCCGCCGCTTGGGCTGTTGCAGGGGAACTTTTTGTTCGGGCCGTTCCTGCCCGGGGAGAACTTCTCCTTTGAAAACCCAGACCTTGACCCCAATGACACCAAAGGTGGTCTGAGCGATGTGGTCGGCATAGTCGATATCTGCCCGCAGGGTGTGCAAAGGGATCCGCCCTTCCCGGGTCCATTCGGTGCGGGCGATCTCGGCTCCGTTCAGCCGCCCGGCAATTTGAATTTTGATCCCTTGCACCCCCGCCCGCTGGGCCCGCTGGATGACCTGGCGCACGATGCGGCGAAAGGCGATCCGCCGCTCCAACTGCTGGGCGATGTTTTCTGCCAGCAAAACCGCCTCGGCATCGGCACGGGTGACCTCTACTACATTGATGCGAATGGTTCGCTCGGGGCTACCGTGTGAGCTCAGCTCTTTCTGCAGGCCCTGGCGCAGGGCGTCGAGGCCGGATCCCCCACGACCAACCACCACTCCAGGGCGAGCGGCTCGGATCTCGAGGTCGATCTGATCCGCTTTGCGTTCAATTTGAATGTCGGCCAGGCCGGCGCTGCTCAACTGCTTGGTCAGGTAGGCGCGGATGAGATCGTCCTCTCGCAGCAGGGCTGGGTAGCGAGCTGGATCGGCAAACCAGCGGCTGCGATGTTCCTTAATAACGCCGAGGCGGAAACCGGTGGGGTGAATCTTCTGTCCCATGGTGGTGTCAGTTGAGGGGTAAAGTCTGGGGGTACAGGCGTCTAGGAGGCCGTCGCCGCTTCAGGTTCTATGGGCCGGACGGCGATGGTAATGTGGCAGGTGCGCTTGCGGATTGGGTAGGCACGACCTTGGGCGCGGGGGCGAAATCGCTTCAGCGTCGGCCCCTGGTCAGCGTAGGCCTTGCTGATGACCAGGTCCCGAGGATCCAGGCCGTTGTTGTGTTCGGCATTGGCCACCGCCGAGCGCAGCACCTTGCGAACCGGCTCACAGGCGGCGTAGGGCATGAACTCCAACAGGATCAGGGCATCGGCATAGGTGCGCCCCCGGATCTGGTTCAGCACGCGCCGCACCTTATAGGGGGACATGCGGATGTAGCGAGCTACCGCTTTGATTTCAGGGGATGGATCGGCCATGGCGCTCTCCTAGCTTATTGCCTCTTCTGTTCGTTGCTGGACTTAACGGCGGGCAGCTTTTTTGTCACTGCCCGCGTGGCCGCGAAAGGTACGGGTGGGGACGAACTCCCCCAGCTTGTGGCCCACCATCTGATCGGTGATGTAGATGGGCACGTGCTGCTTGCCGTTGTGCACGGCGATGGTGTGGCCGATCATGACGGGCAGGATGGTGCTGGCTCGCGACCAGGTTTTGATCATCTGCTTCTCATTGCGCTCGTTCATCTTCTCGATTTTGAGAAGCAGCTTGGCATCGACAAAAGGGCCTTTTTTGAGTGAACGTCCCATAGCAACCTCAACAGTCTGGCAAGCTGGTAAGGGTCGAAAGAAAAAGAAAATTCAGGGGCGCAGCAGATGGCCGGACTCTTATTGAGCGGCCCTCCCGCTCTTGTCCCGGCGGCCGCCACGACGGCGACCGCGCACGATGAACTTGTTGCTGGGTTTGTTGCGTTTGCGGGTTTTGTATCCCAGGGTGGGCTTGCCCCAGGGGGTGACAGGGGTGCTGCGGCCGATGGGGGCTTTTCCTTCCCCACCGCCATGGGGGTGATCGACAGGGTTCATCACCGAGCCGCGCACGTGGGGACGGCGACCTAGCCAGCGGCTACGCCCCGCTTTGCCGAGGCTGAGGTTGCTGTGGTCAACATTTCCCACTTGGCCGATGGTGGCGTAGCACTCGCCTCGGATCATGCGGACTTCGCCGGAGGGCAGCTTGAGGGAGACATACTTGCCCTCTTTGGCTACTACTTGGGCGCCGGCCCCGGCGGCGCGAACAATTTGCCCACCGCGGCCGGGATACAGCTCCACGTTGTGAACCACCGTCCCCAGCGGGATCCGCTCCAGGGGCATGGCGTTGCCAAGCTCAAAGGGGGCATCGGGCCCCGCCATAATGGTGGCTCCCACCTCGAGGTTGCGGGGAGCGAGGATGTATCGCTTCTCGCCATCTTCGTATTCCACCAAGCAGATGCGGGCGCTGCGGTTGGGATCGTACTCGATGGTCTTGACGGTGGCCGGGATCCCGCGCTTGTCGCGGCGGAAGTCGATGATGCGGTAGAGCCGCTTGTGGCCGCCGCCTCGGTGGCGGCAGGTGATGACGCCGCGGTTGTTGCGCCCTTTTTTGCGGTGGATGAATTGCAGCAGCGACTTCTCCGGTCTGGGCCGCTTGCCGTTTTCGTCCCGCGACAGCTCCTCGAAGTTGGAGACCGTCATGTGGCGGGTGCTGGGGGTATAGGGTCGGAAGGTACGAATGCCCATGGCTCGAGGGGGGGTGAAGGACGGGTGGCAATAAAACTCGAAGCGGGAAGAGGGGTTTGGTTAGGTGTCGGGGAAGAGGGTGATGGAGTCGCCTTCGGCCAAGGTCACGATGGCTCGCTTGGGACGGCTGCGATAGCCGACAGAACGGCCTACCCGCCGCTGCTTGCGGGGCAGTTTAAGGGTGTTGACGGCGGTGACCCGCACCCCAAACATCTCCTCGACGGCAGCGCGGATGAGCGGCTTGGTGGCAGTGGGCATCACTTCAAAGACGTATTTGCGCTGTTCCATCAGGGCAGTTGCCTTTTCGGTGATGACGGGACGCAACAGGACATCGGCCAGGATCCGCTTGCTCTCAGTCATTGTCTTCCTCCTCTGCTGCGGCTGTTTCGGCCTCCTCGCCAGCTGGCGGCTGGGCAAGGGGCTCTGCTTCTTGGGCTAGTTCCGCTTGTCCCTGAACTTCTCGCTCTTGTGCTTGGGCCAGCTCTTCCTCCTGGGTTTCCTGAACTTGTGGGTTTGCTAGAGCTACTTGATTAGCCTGATCAGCCTGCGCCGGGGGAGCCTCTGGCTGGGCTTGAGCTTCTGCTTGCTCTTCCTGCTCCTGGCTTTGACCTTCTGCTTGTTCGACTGGCCGAGCTTCTCGCTCTGCCGCCTGAGCCTGATCTTCAAGGCGATCGGCTTGGGTTGGAGCTGCTGCTGCCGCGCCGGATCCCCAGCGGGCCTTGAGCTTCTCCAGGGCAGAGGTGGTAATCAGCACCCAATCGACGTTGAGCAGATCAAAGACATTGAGCTGATCCAGGCCGATCAGCTTGACGCGGGCGATGTTGCGTACGGCTCGCTCGACGGCTTCCGAGCGCTCGGCGACGATAAGCAGTGCCGACTGATCCTCCATCACCCCCCAGCGCAGCAGAGCTTGGGCCACGGCGCGAGTCTTGGGCGGGTTGAGCTGATCCTGGAAATCTTCCACCACGATCAGGTCTTCCACCCGGCTTTGCAGGGCAGTGCGCAGAGCCAGTTGCCGCTCTTTGCGGTTCATGGCCAGGTTGTACTCCCGCTTGCGGGGGCCGAAGATCACTCCACCCTTGCGCCAAAGGGGGGAGCGAATGGAGCCGGCGCGGGCCCGGCCGGTGCCTTTTTGCCTCCAGGGCTTGCGGCCGCCACCGCGCACCTCAGCCCGGGTCTTGGTGTGGGCGTTGCCTTGGCGGGCGTTGGTCATCTGCCGGCGAAGAGCTAGATAGAGGATGTGGGAGGCCGTTTCGGGACGGGCAACTTTGAGGCTTAGCTCCGCGCTGCCCACCGTTTCCCCTTGCCAATTTTTCACCACACAACTTGCCATGGTTTCCTCGTCTTTGCAGATGCTGGTCAGCCTTTGCCAGGGATTCCTTTCCTAGCGTTTGTTGCCCACCTGCTTGGCAGGGGTAATCTCCAGCAGCCCCCCTTCCACGCCGGGCACAGAGCCCTTGATGATCAGCAAGTTCCGCTCCGGATCCACCTGCACCAACTGCAGTTTGCGAATGGTGACGCGGCAGCCTCCCATCCGGCCCGCCATGCGTAGCCCCGGAAACACGCGGCCAGGGGTTGTGCCGGCGCCAACAGAACCCGGTCGGCGGTGGTTCTTGGAGCCGTGAGACATGGGGCCGCGACCAAAGTGGTGCCGCTTCTGGTAGCCGGCAAACCCCCGCCCGATGGAAGTGCCGGCTACATCCAGCAACTGGCCCGGAGAGAAGATCTCGACGGTGATCTTTTGCCCCAACTGGTAAGCTTCTGGCTGGTCGACCCGGAACTCGCGCAGGTGGCGCAGCAGCTCCGTCACCCCCGCTTTGCTCAGGTGGCCCCGCTGGGCTCGCGTGAGGTGCTTTTCGGCGGTGGGCCAGTAGCCCAACTGCACGGCGTTGTAGCCGTCTGTGGCTTGGGTCTTGATCTGGGTTACCGTGCAAGGCCCCGCCTGCACGACCGTGACCGGAATGGCCAACCCTTCCGGAGAGAAGATCTGGGTCATGCCGACTTTTCTTCCAAGGATGCCAAGCGCCACGAGAACCTCCTCTCGAGCCTCTGCGACTCGCTTCTGTCAGCTTGCAACTGGCTCAATGAGCCGGATCCAGGCAGCAACGGCGCGGCAGCAGGAAGCTCAGGACTAGCTGAGGCTGCCCGCTCAGGCGAAAAAGCAACGAAAAGGAATCTTTGGATCCCCGCAGGCCAAACAGCGCCAGCAGCGCTGCTCCCTTTGCTTAATTCACCCTCAAATCACACGCCAAACTGCTTTCAAAGACTGCTCAGACTTACCTGCAAAGAGGCAGTATCTGGTTTAGCAGTACGCTAGGTTGCCGAGAGCCGTCGTCAGAGCGGGCGGACTTAATTGGCAACAGTAGTACATCATAATGAGGTGAAGACCTGTTTGTCCAGATTTTGCCGAGAAAATGGCTCGGTCGGGGGGCAGCGACTGTGAAAGCCGCTCTGGTGGGCGAAAAGAGCTATCGACGGCAAGAGCCACCTCCTTTTAGGAGTGTGATGGGGTGGGCGGGCAGCGGGCTGACCCAGGCTTGTGTAGATCGCTACCTGGATTTGTTGCGGGCGGGAACCGATCCGGGCCGGATCTTGTTTTTGGTGCGCAGCCAGCGGCAGGCAGAGGGGGTGTTGCGGCGCTTACAGCAGCTCAGCTCGAGCTGGGTGGGCCCGTGGCGGATCGAGACGTTTTTGCAGCGGGTGGGGCGCTCTCTGGCCGATCACTGGCCGCAGGTGTGCGAGCGGGTTCCCCAGTTGCCGCGCTCGTTTGAGCCAATTCCCTTGGCCAAGGATCTGGCCCAATTTCTCTGTGGGCGAGCCTGTGCTTTGTGTCCGCGGCATGGGGAGGTCTTTGCCGATCTTGGGCTGGAGGAGTTCCAGATTTGGGATCAGATCAGCAGCGCTGCCTATATTGCGGGGGCTTCGGGTTTGGCGGCGGAAGCGGTGGGATCCCGGCTGGCGGCGGCCTGGCCGGCGGAGGGGGATCCGGGGCGGGCAGAGGCCTTGCAGGCGATGGGCTGTTGTGTGGAGCGGCTGTGGGAGGTGGGGTTGCGGCTGGGATCCCTGGACTTCGGCCTGCAAATCCGGCTGTTTGGCGAGCACATCCTGCCGCTGGCGGAGTTTTGGCAGGAGTGGGATCACCTGATCGTGGATCAGGCGGAGGACAGTTGCGGGGTGGCGCTGGAGTTTTACCGGCAAGGGCAAGCCCATCTGCAAAGCCAGTTTTTCAGCTATACCATCGGCGGCGGGGTCTCTTTGACGGGGATCCCAGAGGCCGTGGCTCGCTTTCTGAGGGAAAACACCCAGGTTCAGCTTCTGGAGGGGAGCTACCGCGGCTCAGCCGGCATGATCCGCCTGGGACTGCAGATTGCGCGGGTGCTGGATCCGCGGTTTGACCATCCCCTGACGGAGCCTCTGGCAGAGAGGCTGCCAAGGGTGCAGGTGCTGGAGGGCGAGACCCAATTCGCGGCGGTGGAGGCGATGGTTGCCCAGATCCGGCAGCTTTTGCGGGCCGGGATCCCGGCCTCTCGCATCGCCGTCCTGCTGCCTCGCATGGATGCGGGGGTGAGCTTGAGCTTGCAGGAGCAGTTGCCGGAGGTCTTGCCGATCGCCCCTTTCCCGGCGTTGATCCGCTACCCACTGGTGCGGGCTTTGCTGACGGCGGCGGAAGTGGCCCATCCCGAGTGGGGAGCTTTTCCCACCTTGCCGGCCTGGCGACTGCTCCTGGGCAGGGTGTTGGATCTGGATCCCATCCGGGCGGCTTTGCTGGCCGAAGATACCCTTGACCCGGTAGGGCGTTCCCTGCGGCCCAAGACCGCCGTGCGACAGCCGGAGCGGGTGGGGTTTGCCAACCTGGAGCGCTACCAGAAGCTGCTGGATTGGCTGCGCAGCTACCGCGGCGGGCCCTCCCTGGCCGCTTTCTTCCAGCGGTTTTTCGCCGAGCACCTAGCCCAGGGGATGGATTTGCCCCAAGACCAAGAGCTGCTGCAAGCGCTGATCGACGCGGCACAACGGTTTCGCCGGGCCTTTCCTGCGGAAGAGGATCGTGCCTTTTTGGCCATGATCCGCTCGGGACAAACCCCCAGCAACAGCCGCTTCGAGCCCGACTATTCCCGCTACCTCGTGGTGGCGACGCCGGTGGCCTATATCAACCGAGGTTTGCAGGCGGATTATCAGTTCTGGTTCGACATCACGAATCCGCTTTGGTCCCGTTCTCTTTGGCGTGTGCTTTACAACAGCCGTGTGCTGACGCCGGAGTGGGATGGGGAGGTTTTCAATGCAGCCCAAGACCTACAGGCACGTCACCAAATCCTGGCTCGCACGCTGCTCAACCTCTGTTGCCGAACTCGGAAGGGGCTGTGGCTGGTGCGCTCCACTTTTAACTACCGCGGCGAAGAGAACACCGGCATGTTGGATTACCTCATTTTAAAGGCCGCGAAGGCCATGGCCACAGCCTGAGAGGAGCAACCTTACACCCATCCCAAGCCGCAACCAGACCCAGGTTCCAGAGCATAGCGAAGCTGTCTGTTGTGTCGATCCCCAACTGGGGAGTGCTCAAGATTGTCGCCAATTTGGAATGCCCCTATCGTGGGCATATCGTGAGAGAAAGCTAGGTTCTCCTACACTGGGGAGATGGCTAAGGGCTTTGGAAAACCGGCGAAAAAACAGCCGCTCCTCTCGGCCCGACAGGCGGCAGGCCGCTTCCGGCGGGGGGAATGGGCTGGCTGCCGGCAGCTCTGTGAGCAGATCCTCGCCGCTGCCGACCGGTCTGATCTGGAAGAGGCCATTGCCTTGACGCAAGCCCATGCTCTTTTGGGGCGCATCGAGGAGGGATCCGGTCGCTACCCTGCCGCCATGCTGCACTACCAACAGGCCATCGTGGCCTGTCGCTCCCGCCAGCTTGGCCGCTGAGGTTCATGCGCTGCTGGGGGGAGTACTGCGGCAGATGGGCGAGAAAAAGCAGGCGCAACGGCTCTTCGAGCAAGCCCTGGCCCGGGATCCAGCGCTGCTGATGGGGCGGGTGGAGCTGGCCGACCTGCTGCAGATGCGAGGAGAATACGAGGCGGCTCTGGCCCATTATTTGCAGGCCTGGCAGGGATCCCAGCAAGAGGCAGACATTCCTTAGCAGATCGGCATGGGCTTTTGGAAGCAGGGACAAGTGGAGGTGGCCAGCTCTTGGTTTCGGCGGGCGCTCGCCCTGCAGCCCGAACACAGCGATGCCCGCTACATGCTGGCCATTGTGGGGGAGCTGCCCCTGCCCGACAGGACTCCTCCGGAGTGGGTGCGACGTCTATTTGACGAATATGCGCCCCGCTTTGAGCAGCATTTGCTGGAAAAACTGAACTACCAGGGGCCACAGGCTGTGCGGCAAGGGATCCTGGCTGCCGCAGGGGGAGCGTCTCCTTGGTTTGAGCGGGCGCTGGATCTGGGCTGTGGCACCGGCCTGGCGGGATCCCAGGTGCGCTCCTACGTTGGATAGTTGCGGGGTGTGGATCTCTCCGCCCGCATGGTGGAGATTGCCCGGCAAAAGGGCATCTACGACCACCTGATTCAGGGGGACTTGCTGGAGCTGCTGCAGCAGACCTCAGAGCGCTACGACTTGCTCCTGGCGGCAGATGTGTTTATCTATCTGGGGGATCTGGCCCAGGTCTTGCCGGCCTGTGGGCGGGTGCTCAATCCCGGCGGGCTTTTGGCCTTCACCGTCGAGCAGGGATCCGCCCCCGGCTACGAGCTGGGATCCACCACGGGGCGCTCTGCCCACTCCGCCGCCTACGTGCTGCAGCAGGCAGAACGGGCAGGGCTGGATCCCGTCTATCACCAGAACTTTACCCTGCGGCGAGAGGGAGAAACCGACGTGCCCGGAGCCGTGTGGTGTTTACGTCGGCAGCCGTGATCGAAAGCGGCTGGCCCGAAATGGCTGTAGGCCCTCTATCCGCGCCCGGAAAGAATCGAGTAGAGTGGGGGCGCCCGCCTGGATTTGGATTGGGTTTTTATGAATCCGGACACCCCGCCTGCTGCGCCCTCGTCCCGCCGCTTCCCCGTTCGTCCTGTGGCAACGCTGGCCCTCGCCGCCGGCCTCCTGGCGGGGCCTACGCCCTTCTGCAGCGGCTACGGCTGCAGATGCACCGGGATCTGATCCTCTATCGGTACGCCGCTTTCTCCGGCTATGGAGATGTGACAGCGTTCGATCCCGGCCCAAGCGACCGCTGGTTTCCGCTCACCTACCCCGTATTGGCTCGCTGGGGAGGATCCGCCGACCCAAGCCGCCGCAGCTACGCCTTTGACACGCCGCTGCCCGACTACGTGGATCCCGGCGACCCTGGAGATCGCTACTTTCTGGAAGCCAAAGCCTTGCGGGACGGCTATGCCCGCCAGGCAATCTACGCCGGCAATGAGCTGCTGGCCCGCTTCCCGCAGAGCCGCTATGCCGGGGATGTGCTCATGAGTCTGGACGGCCTGACGGGAGAGGCTGCCTTCCTAGGGCGGCTGCTGGCGCAATTTCCCGACAGCGATCGCGCTCTGGAGGCAGCGCTGGGGCTGGGGCCTGTTGACCACTGAGTCTTCACCGTACTGCAGCTTCATGGCCTCTTCACAGAGCCTGCATGGAAGGCCAACAGCGGCATCCTCTGACGGGAGCTGTCTTGCGGGATCCGGGGATAAGGCTTTATCTCCCTTTTATCTCGCCGGATCTGGGTTAGCCTTGGGTTGAGTGTCCTTGGGCCCTGATGGATCCCGCGACCTTTTTGGAGCGCTACGGGTTTGAGCTAGAGGGGCAAGCCAGTCAGGCCTGGGTGGAGCGCTGGAGCAAACAGTTCCCAGCCTCTTGGATCCCGGCGGCCCTGCTGGAAGCCCTCTACCAGGGTCGCTACAAGGCCACCTCTGTGGAACAGATCCTCCGCCTCTGGCAGCGCCGTGGCGCTCCTTACCTCACCTTTCCCCCCGAAATCAGCCAATCCCTGTGGCGGGAACAACAGGAGCTGATCCGGTCTTTGGTCTCGACTGCCGCCAGCTCTTTTGCCCGCCCTCCCTCACCGCTCCCAGCCCCGCTCAGGAGAGGATCCCTCTTCTCCGGAGAATCGGCCATTTCTCTCGACTTGTTGTTGGATGAGCTGCAGGATCTCCCGCCCAAGCTGCGCCACCTGCTCGTTCATGTTCATCCTGCCCCGCCGACCTCCTCGGCGGCTCGCGCTGGTGGGACGGAGCTTTTGGTAACTTTGGAGCTGCAGCTTGCCGACCCTGTGGATCCTGACCAGCCATCCCAAGGGCAGCCTGGGTGAGTTTGCGATTTTGCCTCAGGGATCCTTGCCATCACAAACTCCGGCCTGCTCCCACCCCAGCAGAGCTTGGCGGGATGGGGGATAGGAGTGTCAGGTCTAGTCAAGACTGGCGTTGAAGGTCAAGCTCCCGCCATAGCCTATCAGGGCTGAGCGGGAGTTCTCGACGCCAGGCTCCACGGCGGCAGTGAACTGGCTGTGCACAGCCTATCCTGCCGGAGCTATCCCACTTGTCGAGCAACTGCACCAGGGCAGGCATTGAGCCCAGCCTGTCCCCCTTGATCCCCCTAGCCTAGGATGGCGGTCGCCCCGGCGAAAGCTTCCTCCCGCAGCAGGGCAGCCTTATCCGTGCGCTCCCAGGGCAGATCCAGATGGGTTTGCCCGAAGTGCCCGTAGACCGCCACGTTTTGATAGAAGCGCCCTCCCCTTTGGCGGGGCAACTCTCGCAGTTGGAACTGCGCCAGAATGGCCGCCGGCCTCAGGTCGAAGTGGCGCTGCACCAGCCGCAGCAGAGCTTCATCGGGGATGCGGCCGGTGCCAAAAGTTTCCACCAAAAGGTTGATGGGACGAGCCACCCCAATGGCGTAGCTGACCTGCACCTCGCATTTTTGCGCCAGGCCGGCGGCCACGATGTTCTTGGCCACATAGCGGGCGGCATAGGCGGCGCTGCGATCCACCTTGGTGGGATCCTTGCCGGAGAAGGCCCCGCCCCCGTGGCGGGAATAGCCGCCGTAGGTATCGACGATGATCTTGCGTCCGGTCAGGCCGGCATCCCCCTGGGGTCCGCCGATGACGAACTTGCCGGTGGGATTGGTGAGGAAGCGGGTGTTGCCATCGGGTTTGATGGGCAGCTCGGCAAACACCGGCTGCACCACCGCCTCCCAGAGATCGGCGCGGATCCGCTCCTGCACCGCTGCCTCTTCTGTAATGGCACCGATGGTCGGCGTGTGCTGGGTAGAGATCAGCAGGGTGTGAATGCCCACCGGCCGCCCCTCCTCATAGGCCACAGTCACCTGCGTTTTGCCATCCGGACGCAGGTAGGGCAGGGTGCCGTTTTTGCGAACCGCGGCCAACTGGCGGCTGAGGCGGTGGGCCAAGCTGATGGGCAGTGGCATCAACTCGGGGGTTTCGTCGCAGGCGAAGCCAAACATCAAGCCCTGATCCCCGGCCCCGATCAAGTCGAATTCATCTTCCTGAGATGTGCGACTTTCCAGAGCCAAGTTCACCCCCTGGGCGATGTCGGGGGATTGTTCATCGAAAGCCACCAACACCGCGCAGCTTTCTGCAGAGAAGCCGTTCTTGGCGTCGGTATAGCCAATTTCGGCCACCTTGTCCCGCACCAGTCGGGTGAAGTTGACATGCGCCTGCGAGGTGATCTCCCCGGTCAGGATCACCATGCCTGTATTCACCACCACCTCTGCCGCCACTCGACTTAAGGGATCCGCCGTCAAGAGGGCATCCACGATGGCGTCAGAGATCTGGTCGCAAATTTTGTCGGGGTGCCCTTCTGTCACCGACTCTGAGGAAAACAAAAACGACTTGGACAACGAACCTCTCCTTAAGACGAAACAGATACAACCAAGAACTGCCCAGAAAGCAGAGCCTGCTGCTGCCGTTCATCATCCGCCGGCCTGAGCAGGGATCCCTTCCACCTCAGCCGAGCAGAAGAACAGACCTAGGCCGTGGCCGACGCAGGAGCAAGAGCGCCGTATCGCACCGAGGACTTTGCCGCCGAAGCAATAGAGCCTCGCTCCGCTGCTGCAACCAGAGCTATTGGGAAGCGCTAAAGGGCGAAGTCGTCAGAAAAGTCCCCCTGGCAAGAGGACTGTCCTCTAGAGAAAGCTTTATTCCTTTATCTTTCGGTTACTGACTAACCGCAGGAGTTGGCACCGTAGCGGAGGCTTCCGCCGGTTGCCGCAGCTTCGTTGGGCCTGATCCCTCAGTCTGCTCTGGATAAAGAACGGAACTTGTCCTTATCGTACCCCTAACCTCGACGCATTTGTCAAAAAAATGGTTGCTGAGTGAGCCTCAGTCCAACAGCTTCTGCCACCAGTCGGTGGACTGGGCGGCCCTGAGAAAAAAGACGCTGGCCAAGCCCAAGGGAAAGAGGACGCCGAGAAAACCGACCGTCCCCAGCGCCCAAGCTAGGCGATGCAGGTGTCTTTTGCTGGCAGCGCCCGCGGCTGTTTCTGCCAAGACGGCCAACATCGATCCCAAAGCCGCCAACAGGGATCCACCCAGCCCAGCCAGATAGGCGGGCCCCAGCCACGGCTGCAACTGGGCAGCAGAGGCAATTTCCAGGCGTGGCAAGACTTGAAAACACCCTATCGCCAGCACGGCCCAGATGAAAGAGTACATCAGCAGGCTATCTCGAAAAGCGGCAGCCGGCTCTTTCATGATCCCAGCCCAATTGGGGATGAGTATGCAGCAAAACCCAACTTCTGGCTTGACAGGGATCCTAACCCATCTGCCCCAACTCTCCTGAAACCTGAAAACCTGAAAGCCAGATTAGGATGAAGAGCAGTCTGCTGAGCGAAAACTTCGGCCTGCCAGACCCCTCCTGCGGCTTCCCAACCCTCCATAGCCATGCCCCCCTCTCCCCTGCCGGAAACGCCCGGATCCCTGCCCACCTCGGCCCCCGAGCCGGAAGCCGAACAAAACCGGCGACACCGCCAAAGGATGCAACGCCGCCAGCAGATCCAGCGGCAGCGCCTGGCGAGCATGCGCGACGACAAGGGCTTGGTGATCATCTATACGGGGCAGGGCAAGGGCAAGAGCACAGCGGCCTTCGGCACCCTCTTCCGTGCCCTCGGCCAAGGGTTATCGGTGGGGGTGGTGCAATTTATCAAGGGGGCCTGGGATCCGGGCGAAGCCAAATTGTTGCGCAAGTTGGCCGCCCATCCCGAGCTGGAGCTGGGGAAAATTGCCTTTTACGCCATGGGGGAGGGCTTTACCTGGGAAACTCAGGATCGGGAGCGGGATATCGCCCACGCGCAGGCGGCCTGGGAAAAGGGGCGGGAGCTGTTCAGCAGCGGCGAGTACCACCTGGTGCTCCTCGATGAGATCAATGTTGCCCTCAAGCTGGGGTATCTCTCCCTGGAGCAGGTGTTGGCCGGCCTGGCCGAGAAACCGGAGCGAGTGCACGTGATCCTAACTGGGCGGGGCGCGCCGGCAGGCCTGATCGAGCGGGCCGACTTGGTTACCGAGATGACCTTGATCAAGCATCCCTTTCGCGACCAAGGGATCAAAGCGCAAATCGGCATCGAGTTCTAGTCCTTGGGTGGGGCAAGATGGCCATTCTGCTGGCGGCAGCCACAAGCGGCAGCGGCAAGACCACCGTCACGTTGGCTCTGTTGGCCGCCCTGCGGCGGCGGGGCCTGCGCATCCAGCCCTTCAAGGTGGGGCCTGACTACATCGATCCCCTGTTCCACACGGCGGTGAGCGGGATCCCCTGTCGTAACTTGGATCCCTTTTTAACCGATGAGAACTTTGTGCAGCGCTGCTTTCGCCACCACTGCCAGGGCAAAGATGGGGCAATTGTAGAGGGGGTGATGGGCCTCTTCGATGGGCGGGCGCCCGCATCCCCGCCAGATCCCACGAGCAGAACGGAGCCCTTTTTTGCCAGCAGCGCCCATGTGGCCCGCCTGCTGGGGATCCCCGTGGTGCTGGTCATCGACGGCAGCGGCATGGGAATGACAGTGGCCGCTTTGCTCTACGGCCTGAGCCGCTTCGATCCCGGCCTGGCCATCGCCGGCGTCATTTTCAACCAGGTGGCCTCGGAGCGGCACGGCCAGATTTTACAGCAAGCGGCGGCAGCGGTAGGGATCCCGGTTTTGGGCCAATTGCCCCGCCGTGAGGATCTGCGCCTGCCCAGCCGCCACCTGGGGCTGGTGCCCGTCTCAGAGCTGGATCACTTCCCCCACTGGCAGGAGGCCTGGGCCGACCTGGCCGAGCAGCACCTGAATTGGGACAAGCTGCTGCCGCTGATTCGAACGCTTCCCCCGGCAGCAGGAGAGCTATGGCCAGGGATCCCCTCTCTCGCGGAAAGGACTCCGTCCCGCCACCGTGAACGGGTTCGGGTAGGGGTGGCCCAAGACGCCGCCTTTAACTTCTACTACGCCGACAACTTGGACTTGCTGCGGGCCTGTGGCGCCGAGCTGCTGGCGTACTCTCCCCTGCAGGTGGGGCTGTGGCCGCCGGATCCCTGCGACGGCCTGCTCTTGGGGGGCGGGTTCCCAGAACTGTTTGCCGCCACCCTCTCTGAGAAAATAGCCCGACAGCCACCGCCGCCCGCCCACCCACCCCTGTATGCCGAATGCGGCGGACTGATGGTGCTGGGACGATCTCTCACCGATTTGCAGGGAAAGACCTACCCCATGGCCGGGCTGCTGCCCATCACGGTGGACATGGGCAGCCGGCTGTGTCTGGGCTACCGCGAGGCCACTGTTTTGCGCCCCACCCTGCTGGTCGAGGCCGGGGATCGCCTACGCGGGCACGAATTTCACCGCTCCCGCAGCACCCCCACCTCCCCCAGCCCAATCTACAGCTGGGGATCCCCGCCCCACCGGGAAGGCTGGGCCGGCCAGCGCCTGCACGCCTCCTATCTGCACCTTCACTGGGGATCCCGTCCCGATCTGGCAGTGCGGCTACTCCAGAATTTCTTAAGAATTGCTCAAGGTGCTCCTGATCCCGCTTAAAATAAAGCAGCGATGCAGCCCCAGTCTCCCGTTGCTGCGTCCGCCTTAGCCGCTTTCCGGCAATTGTCTAAAAAAGCTGCCGCCCTGCTCTGGAAGCAGATTCAAAGCAGATCAGTGAAAAGATCGCCATTCAGGGTTCAAAATCCGCTCCGATAGCAGGCTTCAGCGATCCCCAACTGCTTTGAGACTCTTTGAGCAATCAGTCTCCCTTCTTCCCAATCCCCAGGCCACAGCATCGAGTGTTTCCCTCTAGTTATCCGTGATATTCCTCAGCCTTTTCCCACCACAATTCCTCGGGAACCTACCCTACCTCCATCCGTCTGTAAGACCTAGCCCACTTGACCTCGCAAACGGGTCAACCCTTTCTAGACGTGCCACAATCGTCCTGGCCAAAGGGTGGGCAAAATCTTCACCGATAAAGCACTTCGGGATCAAGGCCCAAGCCCCGCCAAAGGAAAACTGACCGGTTCTCGGCAGGGATCGGATCCCAGCGGGCAAGAGTTTTGAATTAGGGTAAACTTTAATGTCTGTTCTGAGAGGAGTGTTAAATACAACATCCTCCTGCCTTAGACTTTGCCTAGCATGCTATTTGGCCCTCAGTAGTCTTGCTTAGTCTCTGGAGAGATGCTAAACGGATCCCTTTCTTGAGGATTTGTCGATCGTTATGCTAGATATGACTCTAAGTGACTAGGCATAAATTACTAGAACGCGCCCCGATGGGCCAACTCGCTATGGGAGGAGTGTGATGTTCGCACGGTTGGCGGAACAATACCGCAGCTACGTTCAAGACCTGGTGATGAGTTTGCAGGCTCTGGCCATTGTTTTGGAGAAGCGGGGCTACCCGGCTTCTTGCTACACCTGCGGCACCTCATTTGAGAGCGCCTCCTTCATGGTCAGCTTACGGGAGGGGCACTTGATTCGCTTTTTGGTTTCCGAATGCTCCATCAGTTGGACGGAGATGCGGGATGACCGGGAGCTAATGAAGTTAGAAGGGGCAGAAGCCATTCGCCAACTCCAGGATCTGGCAGAGCTGATCAAAGACGATCTGGTTGCTGCTGCCGCGCCGGCAGAAGCTCTAGCTGCCAGCAGTTGATTCCCATGCAGTTGGATGAGAAGCCTAGCCTACGGCCCTTTGGGCCTAGCCGAAGCTAAGCTAGACTCAAGGCGCCTCCCGAGCACCTTCCCCCTCCAACACTTGTCACCGGCCTTCATACCCCCAAGGGGATTCGAACCCCTGTCGCATCCGTGAAAGGGATGTGTCCTAGGCCTCTAGACGATGGGGGCATCCCAGAAGTGACGCGATCCTGATTGTAAAGAGAGAGGTGTAATTTTGTCAACTTAAACTTATGTCCTCTCCTAGTCGGCGTCTCCCGAGTCCCGTTCTGCCAAGTTCAGGATCAAAATCCCCAGCAGAGCCAGGCCCAGCAAGCCGGCAATCACGAGGGGTTCATCCGGGATCACATCCATGCTAGGCCTCAAGCTGTCAACTTTACAGGCTGCTGGCTCCGAGCAACGCAGCACAGCCTCAGGGCGGCAAACCGTCCTAGGCGGAGCAGCCGTCCAGTGGCTTACACTACACTAAAAAGTAACAACCCATCGCTTGGACTGGCATGATTCCCACCGTTATTGAGCAATCTGCACGCGGCGAGCGCGCCTTTGATATCTACTCGCGTCTATTGCGGGATCGGATCATCTTCTTGGGCACCCAGGTGGACGACGACATTGCCAACCTGATCGTGGCCCAGATGCTCTACCTGGAATCTGAAGACCCCGAGAAAGATATTTACCTCTACATCAACTCTCCCGGCGGCTCCGTCTATGCCGGTATGGCCATCTACGACACCATGCAGCACATTCAGCCGGATGTCTCCACCATCTGCATTGGCTTGGCCGCCAGCATGGGAGCCTTTTTGCTGGCAGGAGGTGCCAAAGGCAAACGCATTGCCCTTCCCCACGCCCGCATCATGATTCACCAACCCCTCGGTGGAGCCCAGGGGCCAGCCACCGATATCGAGATTCAGGCTAAAGAGATCCTCTTTATCAAAAACAGTCTCAACAGCCTGCTGGCCTACCACACTGGCCAGCCCCTGGAGCGCATCGAGCGCGATACCGACCGCGACAACTTTATGACTCCAGAGCAGGCCAAAGAATACGGCCTCATCGACCAGGTGATCACCAGGAGACCCCAACCATCCTTGGCCGCCGTTTCTTAGCCCCTCTGGCCGCTGCAGACAAACCCACCCAGCTCCCTTCTCAAGGGAGCTTTTGCCTTTTCCAGGGATCCCACCCAGGGATATTAAGAAAGCCAAAGAAATCTATATTTTCGGCGCCAACCAAGGGGGCTTACTTTAATCAAACTAATCGAACTCATAAAGAAAGTAACGATCAGCCTGTCTTTGCGGATGATAGCTTAGGATTAAACCAATGTAGGCTTGTGTTTGTCAAAGTTCTAGCCTAGACAGTGTATAGAAATCTCGCCACTGGATTTCCAAAATCCAGGCGGTTGAGGCTAGCGATTGGCAGCGCTTGAAAAGGAGGGTTTAGGACTTTACATCCGCTTGGATGAAGACTGTCTCGAAGCCCAAGTAGGGCCTCACAGTTGTGAGGCGAGTTCATTCACGAAAACTCGGTGGTCTGTGGTTTTGGCCCTGAGTTTTGCCTCTTGATTGCATCCGTGAATGGCATTTTCTGGTTTTGTGATTCGTTTAGAGGGAGATCAACGTGGCCTACTCAGCAACCCAAACCAAAAAGGGCTATCAAGCCGGCGTAAAGGATTACCGACTCACGTATTACACGCCCGATTACACGCCCAAGGATACCGACGTCTTGGCCTGTTTCCGGGTTACTCCTCAGCCGGGCGTTCCCCCCGAAGAGGCCGGGGCGGCTGTGGCGGCTGAATCTTCGACCGGCACCTGGACAACCGTGTGGACGGATCTGCTCACCGACTTGGATCGGTACAAGGGCCGCTGCTACGACATCGAGCCGGTCCCGGGCGAAGAGAATCAATACTTCTGCTTCGTCGCCTACCCGCTGGATCTGTTCGAGGAAGGCTCGGTCACCAACATGCTCACCTCGATTGTAGGCAACGTCTTTGGCTTCAAAGCCTTGAAAGCGTTGCGGCTGGAGGATGTGCGGATCCCGGTGGCCTACCTGAAGACCTTCCAGGGCCCTCCCCACGGCATTCAGGTGGAGCGGGACAAGTTGAACAAGTACGGCCGTCCGCTGCTGGGCTGCACCATCAAGCCCAAGCTGGGCCTTTCCGCCAAAAACTACGGACGGGCCGTGTACGAGGCGCTGCGGGGCGGGTTGGACTTCACCAAAGACGACGAAAACATCAACTCCCAGCCCTTCCAGCGCTGGCGGGATCGCTACCTCTTTGTGATGGAGGCTGTCCACAAGGCGCAGGCAGAGACTGGCGAGATCAAGGGGCACTACCTGAACGTGACGGCGCCCACCTGTGAGGAGATGTTCAAGCGGGCGGAGTTTGCCAAGGAGATCGGTGCCCCCATCATCATGCACGATTACCTGACTGCCGGATTTACCGCCAACACCAGCTTGGCCAAGTGGTGCCGCGACAACGGCATCCTGCTGCACATTCACCGCGCCATGCATGCCGTGATTGACCGCCAGAAAAACCACGGCATCCACTTCCGGGTGCTGGCCAAGTGCTTGCGCATGTCCGGCGGCGACCACCTGCATGCCGGTACGGTGGTGGGCAAGTTGGAGGGCGACCGCGCCATCACCATGGGCTTTGTGGATCTCATGCGGGAAAACTACGTGGAGGCCGACCGCTCCCGCGGCATTTTCTTCACCCAAGATTGGGCCTCCATGCCTGGGGTGATGCCGGTGGCCTCCGGTGGCATTCACGTCTGGCACATGCCGGCGCTGGTGGAGATCTTCGGCGACGACGCGGTGCTGCAGTTTGGTGGCGGAACCCTGGGACACCCCTGGGGGAACGCGCCAGGCGCCACTGCCAACCGGGTGGCCCTAGAAGCCTGTATCCAGGCCCGCAATGAGGGTCGGGATCTGGCCCGTGAGGGCAACGAGATCATCCGCGAAGCGGCCAAGTGGTCGCCGGAACTGGCGGCTGCCTGCGAGCTGTGGAAGGAGATCAAGTTCGAGTTCAAGCCCGTCGATACGCTCTAGAGATCTGCCGGGGGCAAGGGATCCCCAGAGTTCTCTTGCCCCGCTGCTTCGGCTTACCCCTGGACTGGCCATGGATCTGAAACAGATCGCCAAAGATACGGCCAAAACCTTGATCAGCTACCTGACCTATCAGGCAATGCGCACGGTGCTGGCCCAACTGAGCGAGACGGATCCTCCCAGGGCCCTGTGGCTGCAGCAGTTCTCGGCTCGGCAAAACCTTCAGGAGGGGGAAACCTACCTGCGGGCTTTGCTGGCAGAGTGTCCTGACCTGGCCTATCGCATCATGACCGTTCGCGAGCACATTGCGGCGGAGGTGGTGGACTACTTGCCGGAGATGGCCAAGACCGGCATCCAGCAAGCCAACATGGAACACCGCCGTAGCCACCTGGAACGGCTTACCTCAGCAGCGGGATCCCCGCTGGCCACGCACCCGGAAGCGGGATCCCCTCTTCAGAACCCTACACCTGAAACGGAGTAACTTCAGTCATGCAAACCTTGCCGAAAGAGCGCCGCTACGAAACTTTTTCCTACTTGCCTCCGATGACGGATCTGCAGATCCTCAAGCAGGTGCAGTACATCTTGGATCAAGGCTACATTCCTGCCATCGAATTCAACGAGTCTTCGCAGCCCACCGACCACTACTGGACGCTGTGGAAATTGCCCCTGTTCAGCGCCACTTCTCCCCAGGAGGTGCTGACCGAGGTACAGGCCTGCCGCAGCGCCTACCCCAATTGCTTCATCCGTGTGGTGGGTTTCGACAACATTAAGCAGTGCCAGGTGCTCAGCTTCTTGGTTTACAAGCCCAGCGGCCTGCGCTAGGAGAGGTCCAGAGCAATCGGTCTAGTTCCCAGCCAATCGGCGCAGAGGGAGAGCTTCTCCCTCTTTAATTTCTTGCTTTGCATAGCCATTCCCAATGGCAACGGCGCCATTCTCAATCTCAAAAATACAGTCATTTCAAACAGCAACGAAACGGTTCTTTGCCTCGTTATTGCTACGCAACGCTCTAACTCCCCTCTCCCAGAGGGAGAAGGGCTGGGGGTGAGGGCAGCGGCGCGGAGCGCTTGGGCATCTTTTTAGGATCCGATCCCCAAAAGCGCCCCCAGACCCACTGCTAAAAGAGCTGCTAGGGTCGTTTGAATGCCGTTCACCACTTCATTGCTCATCCAAGCCAAGCGAGGCTGCAACACCACCCCCATCCAGCTTTCTGCCAAAGTGGCCAGGATCCCGGCCAGCCAGCAGATTCCCAACCATAGGAGATTCCCTCCCACCCATTCTCCGCCAATGCCCCAGGCCAAGGCGGCCATCCCTCCTGCTGCCGCCACCCCCGCCAGGGATCCCTCCAGGCTGACGGCTCCCTCAGTGCCTGCTGGCACCGGCTGCAAGGTGGTGATCAAAAAGGTCTGACGTCCGTAGGCTTTTCCCACCTCGCTGCTGACGGTATCGGCCAACTTGGCGGCGAAGCTGGCGCTATACCCCAACCACCAGAGGGGATGGGCAAAAAGCGCATATCCCACCGCACAGGCAGCTCCCGTCAGGGCAGATCCCCAGACATTTTCCGGCCCTCGCGCCCCCTCTCGCTTTTCGGCGATCCCCTGGGCCTGCTTGCGGCGGATCCCCAGCTTGGTTACGGCGGTGCCGACTAAAAAATAGGCGGCTACGACCAGGTAACCCCGCCCTCCCAGGCCCCCCCACACCAACAGGCCCAGCAGGCCCGCGTGGAGAACCCCAGCTCGCGTCAGCGCCTTCTGGGGGCTCAGCAGGGCCAGCGCCACCAAGGCCAGATTGAGCCAGAGCGCCACCCCCCACTGACTCAGCAGCCACGCCTGACCCATGGGTGCCCTCCACCACCGGCAAGGGCGGCTAGGAACTGGCCACAACAACGGAGAGGGAGGGATTCGAACCCTCGACGGAGCTTTTGGGCCCCGTAACTTCTTAGCAGGAAGCCGCTTTCGACCACTCAGCCACCTCTCCAGAGCGGCAGAGACCTCAGCAAGCTGGGATCCAGCCGCCGGTTCACCTATTGTAGAAGACGGGATCCCACCCGGCAACTGTTCTCGAGCGGGATCCCTGCTGCAGCTCAGTTCACCACCTGCACATAGATATCGAAGCTGCCGCTGTTGTCGCCGTAGCTGCCCTTGGCGTCATTGACGTTGAAGGCGATATCCAAGTTGGGATCCAGATCCACCTCTTGCGGCTGCTCCGGCGAGGATTCCCAGACCTGTCGGGCCACCAACTGGACGTTGGGCTGGAACAGCACCAGGCCGTAGCGGCAAAGGCCAGGGTAGCGCCAGTCGGGAGGCGTGGGGATCCCTTTGCCGAGAGGGGAGCGAATGCTAGTGGAGAAAGAGAAGCCATAGCGCCAGGCTACATTTCTTACGAAAAAGCGAATGCGGCTGGCCCGCAGCGGCTGCCCCTGCCAGTGCAGGATGTTGCCCGGTTCTTGGTTGACCCGCAGGCCGTAAAAGGCGATCCAGCCCTGCAAGTTCTCCTCTTGGGGTTGGGTGCCCTCGATCGCTGCGGCTTGGCTCCAGTCTAAGTCGCTGCCATCGCAGGTAATCTCTGGCGGGACTTGCGTCAAATCCATTTGTGGCAGCCCTGACGTAGCGGGTGTAGCCGATTGGGTAAACATCTATCTCTCCTTTTCTTCAAAATGACTCCAGAAGTGAGAAGCTGTAAAGAGCTTACAGGGATCCCAAAAATGAGCCGGGGAAAGGTTTTAAAGACAAACCTATTCCTCTCCCTGCTGCTGGATGGAGAATCTCAGATGAACTGTGACATCGGGGCTGAGAACCTCAGGCTCTTCCTCGATCGGGCAAGAGATTAAGGTCTCAAGCTCTTTGTAATAGGTCAACTTTACTTGATGGATGGCGGCTATTCCCAGAGAAATAGACCTTTGCAATACTTTTTTAGGGAACCATAGGAATCTGTTAATTCCCCAAGACTTGATTGCCAACCAAGGCCGAAACCCAGATCCTTACTCAGCGCAGATCTTCTGGGACCTCGTATTCCAAAACACATTAATTTGTGCAATGCCCCTGTTAAGCACTCTTGCGCTCGTTTGGTCTCTGCAGCAGCTTTCCGCAACCCGGAGCGCTTTGACAACCGTTTTTGATAAGATCACCATTACAAGTCTCGCGGGGTGCCCGGCGCCCACGGCATGCACGACACTTCTGCCGCCACCGATCTGGAGATCATCTCTTTGTCAAGCCCTCGGCAGGCCATGTCCTTGGCGGGCATTCAGGAGGCCAACCTGAAGTGGATCAGTCGCTCCAGTGGTGCCTCTGTAACGCTGCGCGGACAAGACCTGTACCTGAAAGGCACCCCTCAGCAGCGGCAGCAGGTGCGGCAGTGGCTAGAATTGCTGAAGCCGCTTTGGCAAACTGGACACCCTGTCACGGTGATTGATGCGGAGCAAGCTTTTCGCGCCCTCTCCGGCCAGGAGGCTACGGCCTATCAGCAAGCGCAAGCAGGTGTGTTGGCCCGCACCCGTAAGGGAGAGTTGATCCGGCCCAAGACACCCCGCCAACAGGAGTACGTGCAAGCCATTCGCACCCACGATCTCTGCTTCGGCATCGGGCCGGCAGGCACCGGGAAAACCTATCTGGCTGCCGTTGTGGCCATCACAGCCCTGCAAAACCGCGAGTACGAGCGTTTGATCCTGACGCGACCAGCGGTAGAGGCAGGGGAGAAGCTGGGCTTCTTGCCAGGGGATCTGGTGGAAAAGGTAGATCCCTATCTGCGGCCTCTCTACGATGCCCTGTTTGAGTTTATCGACCCGGCCAAGCTGCCCCAGCTTATGGCCCAGGGAGTCATCGAGGTGGTGCCGCTGGCCTACATGCGGGGGCGTACCCTCAGCAACGCTTTCATCATCTTGGACGAGGCCCAAAACACCACCCCGGAGCAGATGAAGATGGCCCTCACGCGGCTGGGCTTCCGCTCCCGCATGGTGGTTACCGGGGATCTCACCCAAACGGATCTGGGCAAGCATCGCCTGTCGGGCCTGGCGGCTGCAGAGCGCATCCTGGCGGGGGTAGAGGGGGTTGCCTTTTGCTACTTTGACCAGCGGGATGTGGTACGCCACCCCCTGGTGCAGCGGATTGTGGATGCCTACGCCCGCTACGAGAGCCAGCAGTGAGACCGAGGGTAATCTTCTTCGATGCCGTGGGCACGCTGTTTCGGGTGCGGGGCAGCGTCGGCCAGGCCTACAGCCAGGTGGCAGCAGCGTATGGAGTGGCGGTGGATCCGCAGGCGTTGGATCGCGCCTTTGCCCAAGCTTTTGCCAGTGCTCCGCCACCCGCCCGCGTGGGCTTGACGGGATCCCTTTTAGAAGAGTGGGAGCGGGCCTGGTGGCATCAAGTGGTGCGCCAGACCTTTGCCCAGGTGGAGGGATCCCTTACTGCCTTTGGGGAGGAGCGCTTTGCAGCGTTTTTTGCCCACCTGTTCGAGCATTTTGCCGCAGGAGACCCTTGGGAGCTCTATCCTGAGACGCTGCCAGTTTTGCAAGCCCTGCAACAAGAAGGGATCCAGCTAGGGGTAATCTCCAATTTCGACAGCCGTCTAGTGCGAGTGCTGCAGGCGCTGCAACTGGACGGCTATTTTTCTAGCCTTACTCTCTCTACCCAGGTGGGCTATGCCAAGCCCGATCCCCGCATCTTCCAAGCTGCCCTGGCGGCCCAGGGGATCCCGCCCGCCGCTGCCTGGCACATCGGCGACAGCCGCCGCGAAGACTATCAAGGGGCCAAGGCAGCAGGCTTGAGGGCCCTTTGGCTGGATCGAGAAGGACAAGATCCCTCCTGCCAAGAGCGAATCGAAAACTTGGGGGGATCCCTCTCCCTGCTCAATGCGCTGGAGCGGAATTAAGCAGTAGCGGGGCAAAAACCCCATCGGGCTTGAGCAAGTAGCGCCGCAGGTTCATCTGCCGCTCCAGAAGGCAGGCATGGCCGCTCAAAGGCGAGATCTCCACCTGGGCCTGGGGCAGTCGCTCCGCCAGACGCTGCACCTCCTGCACCGAGGGCAGGAGACGATCCCGCCCCCCCGCCACCAGCAAGGTTGGCAGCCTCATCGACTCGAGGGGCAAATCTTCCACAGCAAAGGATCCCAGCAAGGCTAGACGATGGGCAGCCACCTCCGGAGAAACGCTGTGCACGGCCTGGCGCAGCCGCTCCCGATCCGGCGGCTCCATTTGGCCCAGCTCCGCCAAAAACCCTAACCCCCGCTCCGCCAGTTGGTGGTAAAGTCCCGGCGGCAAAAAGGGCAGGAGAACCTGACCTGCCCACCACCAGGGCCGGCGCCGCAGCGACGAGGCCGGATTAACCAGAATCAGGCCGCGACAGCGCTCCGGCTGCTGGGCAGCCACAGCCAGGGCTAGGCAAGCTCCGAAGGACTCGCCACACAGGTAGGCTCCCTCGTCCAGCTGGGATCCCACCCAATCGGCCAGGCTCTCCCAGCTCTGCCCTGCTGCGGGGTGGTTTAAGCTCAAAGGGCGGACGTGAAACTCGGCTTGCAGAGCCTGTGCCTGCCGGTAAAACAATTTGCCGGTGCCATCCATACCCGGCAAATAGAGCAGCAAGGGCCGCTTCTGGCGGCTTGGACTAGAGGCAATGGGCTTGCCCTTCAATGTTTCCATCTCCTTGCCAACCCCAAGCGCACCTGTTCGCGAGCGGCTGCCGTCAACTCCTGAATTAGCTGCAGCCGCTCCTGGCGGCAGGTAGAGCGCCCTGCTCCCCCTACCCAAAGAGGGGATCCCACTCGAACCACCACCTGACGGTAGATCACCACCGGATGCCCCCCCGGCCGCTGAAACCTGGGCTCCGTGGGATCAAACCAGCGGAAAAAAGCCATGGGAATATCCATCGCCCGCCACTCTTCCTGCGCCCACACGGCCACCGGCAGGATCGGCAGGGGATCCACGCCAGCAGCCAAGGCCAGATGGGCAAAGCCCGGCTGAAACCAGCCCAGCTCTTGGGGCGAGGTCTCGCGAGTAATCTGCTCCGCCCCTTCCGGGAAGATCCCCACCCCTCCGCCTGCCGCCAGAGTGGCCTGCGCCTGCCGAAAAAAGGCAAGCTGCGGCCCTGATCCCTGCTGGAGGGGGATACAACCCAGGGCCAAGGCAACCTCCCGCAAGAGGGGCACTTGCGATAGGTAGTAGTGGCAGGCAAAACGAATCGGTCGATCCAGCCCAGCAATCAGCACCGGCGCATCCAAAAAGCTGCGATGGTTGCTCACCACCAGCAGGGGGCCCTGGGGAACCCGCTCCTTGCCCTCCACCCACACCTCCGTCTGGAAAAGGCCAAGCAAGACCTGCGCCAGCGCCCTCGCGTCGGGGAACCCGCTTTGCTGCAGGAGTTGATCCAGCATCGCCACCCTGCTCAATAGTCCACCCCGCGCCGCAGATCGGCCCCCTGTTCGGCATAATGCTTGTGGCTCACCATTTCCGAATGGACAGAGGCCAGCTCAAAGTAGGGCAAAGGCGCATGGCAGCGCCCTGTGATGATGATCTCCGTATCGCGTGGCTTGCGCAGCAAAGCCTCAACAATCGGCTCCACATCCAATAGCTCCAGATCCACCGTTGGGTTGAGCTCGTCCAGAATAATGGTCTTGTAAAGCCCAGAGGCGATGGCCGCCCGTGCCAGCTCCCAGCCCCGCTCCGCCTCCACGTAGTCGATTTCCTGCTGCTTGCCCCGCCAAACGATGGCGTCGCGGCCGCAGCGCTGGTGATCTACTAGATCGGGATAGCTCTCTCGCAAAGCCCGAATGGCCGCATCTTCTGTGTAGCCCGTTCCCCCCTTTAGCCACTGCATAATCAGGACGCGGTGGGAGAGATCTTTGCTGATGCCGCGCCCAATGGCCTGCAGAGCCCGGCCCAGAGCGCTGGTGGACTTGCCCTTGCCGTTGCCGGTATAGATCTCGATGCCGCTGAGGAGGGGCTGGCCGTCCTGGGGATCCGCCGCCCGCCGCACGCTGCGCATTTCCGAGTGCAAATCTGCTAGGTCGATAATTTCCTTAGGGGCGCCCCGTCCGGTGATGATGACCTCCATTTCCTCTGGCTTTTGCTTGAGGGTGCTGACGACCTCGTCCACAGGCAGCAGGCCCAGATCCAGCACCGGGTTTAGCTCGTCCAGCACCACCACCGAGTAGAACCCCGACGCCAGCGCCCCCTTGGCCACATCCCAGCCGCGGCGGGCCTCTTGGCGGTCAAACTTAGTGATCTCGTCGGGGCCGAAGAACTCTCCTCGCCCCGTGCGCAGTTGATCGATAAGGTGGGGGAAGCCGCGCTGCAGAGCGGCAATCGCGGCATCCTCGGCATAGGTGCGGCCCGGCCCCTTGAGAAACCGCACCAGCAACACCCGGCTGGGGGCCGAGTTTTCAATCCCCAGCCCAATGGAACGCAGCACAACCCCTAGCGCCGCCTGCGACTTGCCCTTGCCCTCGCCGTCGTAAACATGGATCTGGCCTCGCCGGCGGTCAAATTGTTGCGCGGTTACAATGCCGATTTCTGCCATGCCCCTTCGCATCACGCCGCTGTCCAGAACTCGTGCTTCCCTACCCCCATCTTAGAGTCTAGCCAGAGGTTTTCGGGGAAGCGCGGAGAGGGCCAGAAAAAGCCGGCAAGAGCCGATAAACACCGGGATAAGATGAGCAATGGTTGTCCAGCCCAGTGCTTATCTAGCGAGGGATCCCCCTTGTATCCAACCGTGTTTTCTTCTCGCCCCTTGCCCCCTGCGGTCGATAGCCCCATCGAGCTGGTGGGACGGACGCCGCTCATTCGCCTGCGGCGGGTCACCGCCGACCTGCCGCCGTCGGTGCGAGTGTATGGCAAAGCAGAGTGGTACAACCCCGGCGGCTCGGTCAAGGATCGCCCGGCCCTGAATATGATCCGCGCTGGCGAACGCGAGGGCAAGCTTACGCCTGGCAAGATCATCCTGGATGCCACCAGCGGCAACACCGGCATCGCCTACGCCTGGATCGGGGCAGCTTTGGGGTACAAGGTGAAGCTGGCCCTGCCGGCCAACGCCAGCCCAGAGCGCAAGAAGATCCTCGCCGCCTACGGGGTGGAGGTAGTGCTCACGGATCCGGCCCTCGGCTCCGATGGGGCCATCGAGAAAGCCCGCGCCCTCTATGCCGAAAACCCGGATCTCTACTTCTATCCCGACCAGTACAGCAACCCCGCCAACTGGCAGGCCCACTACGAGACCACGGGGGTAGAAATCTGGGAGCAAACCCAGGGACAGGTCACCCACTTCGTAACCGGGTTAGGCACCAGCGGCACCTGCATGGGGGTGGGGCGGCGCTTGCGGGAGTACCGCTCCGATATCCAGATCATTGCCATGCAGCCGGACTCCCCCTTCCACGGCCTTGAAGGCCTCAAGCACATGGCCACTGCTCTCAAGCCCGAGATTTACGATCCCACCCTGCCCGACCAGCACATCGAGATCTCCACCGAAGCAGCCCAGAAAATGGTCAAGCGTTTGGCCTTGGAGGAAGGCTTGTTGGTGGGCATCTCTGCCGGAGCCAATGTGGTGGCGGCTCTACAGGTGGCCTGTCAGCTCTCCTCCGGCGTGGTGGTGACCATCTTGTGCGACGGGGCCGATAAGTATCTCTCAGAGCGGTTTTGGACAGAAGATTAAACTAGCCCGTACCGCAATGGCCCCTCCTCTTAACAGCCCCGCCCTTTTGCCGCTATGATGGTTAAACCTGGAATGCGGATGTGGCGGAACTGGTATACGCGCACGTTTGAGGGGCGTGTGGCTTTGCCATGCGAGTTCGAGTCTCGCCATCCGCACTGGGCCCTCACCCCCAGCCCCTCTCCCAAGGAGGAGAGGGGAAGCGGGCAGTGGTCAACCAGCCGATTGCACTATTCCCGAACGGCGCCCTGAAGGCGTGTGCCCCAGGTGCGGGCAAAGCTCAGGTCAGTCCCGGTCAGATTGGCATCGCGCAGATCGGCCCCCCGCAAGTCGGCGCCGTACAGGGAGGCAGAAGAGAGATCGGCACCCCGCAAATCAGCACCCCGCAAGTCCGCTCCCTCCAGGTAGGCACCGCTGAGATCGGCGCCACGCAACTGGGCGCGCCGCAGATTGGCTCCCACCAAGTAGGACTGGCTGAGATCGGCGCCAGTGAGGATGGTGCGCTCCAGGTTGGCCTCGATCAGGTCGGCACCCTGGAGGTTAGCCTCTGCCAGATCCAGGTTGCTCAGCTCAAGGGATCCCAGCCGGCAATTGGGACAGGTTCTGGAGGCCAGCAGGTAGCGCAGGAAGCAGGCGTTGGGGGTTGTGGCGGCGGCATTGGAAGCGACGGCTGTCGTGGCCAGCAGGGCCAAAATGGCGGAAGCTTTGAGATGAAAGTTCATGGTAACCGAGCCTCACAAAAAGTTGACTGAGACAATCCGGCAGAGCGGGGTTGTTTTGCGTTGGTCACATGATAGTGGCATCTGCCGGCTTCGGCCACTGCACAGATCTGCCTGGTTTTGTGGATCGACAGACGCTCCCAAGGTGTGATGACGTTGTGGCCTTATCGCCCCAGAGCTTGTGGGCTATCGCCGGGCGGGGGAGGATCTTTCAGCAGCGGATCCACCCAATGCCAAGACAGTTGCCCCAGTCCCAGCAAAACCGAAAGTATCGCCGAGGCAGCCAAGACGCAATCCTAGCGGGTTGCCAGCCGAGAAGGATGGCTCGGCTGGCGTTTCCTCCGGCCGGGCAACGGGCAAGCTTTCCCAGGGGGGGAGAGGGCGACAACGCAGGAAGCAACCGCAGCGGCGACAGGGACGATCGGAGTCGAGGTTGAGCCAATGGCAAGCTGGACAGCGGAGCATGGGAAAGGCCAGGGATCCCATCCGGGGGCAGCGCGAGCAGTTGCGGCATCCGGCAACCGTATCTGAAGATCTTCCCAATTCCCATGCAGGTGGTCAATTCTGCTCGTCCCCCTCTAGATCAGGGGTCGAGTTCGGGGCAGCCTTGGGAGAGAAGCCTCTGTGGAACTAGCCCTCCAGAATCAGTCAGCATCGAACGGCAACCCTGTGCCGATCCTATGCAGATTCGACTGGAAAACATCTGTAAGCGTTATGGCCGCCGTGAGGTGGTGAGCGACGTCAGCTTGCACATTCAGCAGGGAGAAGTTGTGGGGCTGCTGGGGCCCAATGGGGCGGGGAAAACCACCACCTTCTACATCATGACCGGCCTGATCCAGCCCAACCGAGGCCATGTCTGGCTGGATGACCAGGACATCACCCATCTGCCGATGCATCGCCGGGCCCGCTTGGGGATCGGCTACTTGGCTCAGGAGCCGAGCATCTTTCGTCGCCTCAGCATTCAAGACAACCTGCTGCTGATCATGGAGCAGACGGGGGTGCCTCGCCGCCTCTGGCAGCAGCGGCTCAACCACCTGCTGGAGGAGTTTCGCATTGCCCATGTGGCCCACAGTTTGGGTTTGCAGGTGTCGGGGGGAGAACGGCGCCGCGCCGAGATCGCCCGCGCCCTGGCAGCCGGGATCCACGGGCCAAAATTCCTGCTGCTGGATGAGCCCTTCGCGGGGGTGGATCCCATTGCGGTGGCGGATATTCAAGAGGTGGTGGCCAAGCTCAAGCAGCGGGGCATCGGTGTTTTGATTACCGACCACAACGTGCGGGAGACGCTGGAGATTACCGACCGGGCCTATATTCTCAACGACGGCGCCATCCTGGCCAAGGGCACACCAGCGGAGCTGGCGGCGGATCCCTTGGTGCGCAAGTATTACCTGGGGGAGAAGTTCCGTCTTTGATGCCGCTCCATCTCATCGCCAGGAGTACAAAGCTCGCAGGCGTTGGCTTTTTTTGTGCTGGTGGGCCTGCATGCGGGCCAGCAGCTCGTCCAGCAGGGCAACCGCCTCCAGGAGATAGGGGCCCTTATTGAGCATGACGCACTCGGCCCGGGCCGACAGCACCGCATCGGAAAGCTCAGGCCGGGAGGGCAGGCCCTCCTTGGTGAGCTGATCCAGCACCTGCGTAGCCCAGACCACCGGCACATGGGCGGCCTCACAGATCCACAGCAGCTCCTCCTGGATCTCGCCCAGGCGCAGCCAGCCAATCTCCACGGCCAGATCTCCCCGGGCAATCATCACCCCCAGCGGTCGACAGCCGTCGGCGGCCGCGATCAGAGTGGGCAGGTTTTGCACCGCTCGCTGCGTTTCAATCTTGAGGATCAAGCCCAGATCGGGCCGGGCCTGGCGCCGCTCCAGCTCAGAAAACAGCAACTGCAAATCCGCCGGCTGCTGGACAAAGGAATAGCCCACCAGGTCGGCATGCCGCACCACGAAGTCCAGGTCTTGGCGATCTTTCTCGGTGAGGGGCTGGATCGAGAGCTGGCTGTCGGGAAAGTTGAGGCCTTTTTCCTCCCGCAGCTTCTTGCCCTGCGGGGCGACTTTGTCCACCTCCAGCACCACCCCTGCCGGCTCGATCCCCACTACACGAGCGCCGATTTTGCCGTCGTCGATCCAGACAGTTGCCCCCACCTTGAGGTGGGCCAAGATCTCCGGCAGGGTGCAAGCCACCTGGCAGCAGATGTCAGAGTCGACCGGCGGAATGGCTGCCGTGAGCAGGATGCGATCCCCACCGTACACCTTGGCTTTGCCGGGGGGCATGGCCACCGGGCCCGTGCGGATCTTGGGGCCGGCCAGGTCGAACAAAATCTTGCAGCGCCGTTGAGTCTGGGCTTCGGCCCGGCGCAAGTGGGCCACCATTTTTTCCCACACCAGGGGATCGTCGTGGGCGCAGTTAATGCGGGCCACGTTCATGCCCCGTTGTAACAGTTGCAGCAGCAGCTCGGGCTGCTCGGCGGCTTCGCCGGGCAAGGTCACCATGATGCGGGCACGGCGGTGGGGAGAAGGAGGGCCAAAAAGAGCCTCGGTGTGCTGCTCTAGGGCCATATCCCCGGCGTAAAACGCTTCATAGCTAGGTCCCTTGTGGCTCAGCCCTTGAGCGGCGGCCAAAATGGCGATCACCGCATCCAAGCTTTCCAAAACCCGCGATTCACAGCGTCCCAGCGACGACAGCCCCAGGGCGGCCAATTCTAACTGCAGGTCGCGCAGATCGTGTTGGCGCAGCGCCAAATACCGAGCTAGGTTCTCGAGAGCGGGGGAGGGGTTGCAGGGGCTGCCCCAGGCGGTCAAGTACTTCTGGGATCCCTCCACAACTTGCTGTCGCAGCTCCAGGAGCTGCTCTAGCAAACGCTTAGGCGAAGAGGGGGAAGAGGAAGCCATGCTGAAAGCTATCTCAAGACAAACAAGCCCAACGCCCGGCCCAAGCCCGCCTTGGGTCGATCATAGGCAAGTTAGGGTGAAAAAGGGAGGCGATTAACCTTTTGTTGGCCAGCGTTCCGGTCTAGAGTCGTTAACAGCCTTCGGGTTGTCCTGACTGCTACTTCCCTTGGTTTTGTGAAACTTCATTCTCCCCCTACTCCTCCTTCAATCAAGCAGTCTTGCAACAGGCTCTCCATCGTTTGCGCGGTGGGCCTGATGGATCGCTACATCATCTCCGAGATGCTCCTGCCCTTTTTCTTTGGGGTGGGAGCGTTCACCACCCTGGTGATGGCAGTGGGATCCCTGTTTGAGCTGGTGCGGCTAGTGGTAGAGGCGGGGCTGTCCCTTTCAGCAGCGTTGCAAGTGTTTGTGTTGCGGGCGCCGGGGATCATCGTCCTGACGTTCCCCATGTCGATGTTGCTGGCGACGTTGCTGGCCTATGGGCGCCTGTCTGCTGATAACGAGATCACTGCCCTGCGCGGCTGCGGCGTGAGCCTCTATCGTCTGGTGGTGCCGGCCCTCCTTCTCAGCCTCTTGGTGACGACGTTAACGTTTCTCTTCAACGAGCTGGTGGTGCCGGTGAGCAACCGCCAGGCGGCCCTGACTCTAAACCGCGCTTTGAACCGAAGTCCAGAGTTCCGCCGCGAGAACATCCTCTACCAAGAGTTCGGCGAGATCCTCGCGCCCGAGCCAGACGGCACTTTTTCCCGCCGGCAAGGGCTAACCCGTCAGTTTTACGCCCGCAGCTTCGATGGCCAAGAGATGCGCGGCGTGATCGTCCTGGATGTCTCTAACGAGGCTCTCAGTCAAATTCTGCTGGCGCAGCGGGGGCGCTGGGATCCCCGGGAGAACCTCTGGGTGTTTGAGGAGGGCACCACCTACATCGTTTCGCCTGACGGCACCTACAGCAACATCGCCACCTTTGCCCGCCAGGAGCTGCGTCTGTCGCGGGCGCCGCTGGATTTGGCCCAGGAGGTTCGCAGCCCCGAGGAGATGAACATTCCAGAGCTGCGCCGCTACCTTGAGGTTCTTGCCAGCTCCGGGGACCTGCAGCGGGTACGCCGCCTCCAGGTCAACCTTAGCCAGAAGTACGCCATCCCCTTTGCCTGTCTGGCCTTCACCCTGATCGGGGCCCCGCTGGGCCTACGACCCCAGCGCACCAGTTCTTCTTTGGGCTTGGGCCTCAGCGTGCTGATTATCTTTGCCTACTATGTGCTCCTGTTTGTCAGCCAGGCGCTGGGGCAGATTGGGACGCTGGGGCCAGAGGTGGCAGCCTGGCTGCCCAACTGCGTCTGCCTAGGCATAGGCGGGGCCTTGCTGTACCGCGCCAACCGCTAGGCTGGCTAGCGCAGCGGGATGAACTCGGTGCGGCCAATGATCTGTTGGCCTTGATCCGAGAGGGCGTAGTTGATGAAATCGGCCACCACAGGGCTGGTTCTTTGAGGTGCCACCAAAAACACATTCCGCGCCAAGGGGTAGCTGCCCCTCTGGATGGCCTCACGGGTGGGCATCTGGCCGTCGATGGGCACAATCCGCACCGTTTGCTGGTTTTGCACCTGATCGACAGTGCTGTAGGTGATGCCATCTTCTCCCAAAGCCCGCAGGAGAGGGGTGGTGACATCTTCTGTGGCGGTGGTGAAGTAGGGAGGGTTATCGGGAGCAAAGGGCGACCCCAATAACACCAGCTCTTGGAAAACGCTGTAGGTGCCGCTCTGGGGGGCGCGGTTGAGGACCCGAATCCGCCGATCCGGACCGCCCACCTGGCTCCAGTTGGTAATCCGACCCTGGAAGATATCGGCCAATTGCTGCAGCGTCAGGCCGCCCTTGTAGGGGTTGTTGACCCCCACCGCCACCGCCAGCGCATCCTTGGCCACCGGGATGGCCTGCAAACCCGCCTGGACTTCGCTGGCATTGAGGGGGCGAGAGCTGGCAGCAAGCTGGATGCGACCTTCCATCAGGGCCTTGAGGCCGGCGTTGGAGCCGTTGGGCTTGCCATCCGGGATCCCGTAGGTAATGGGGATGCTGGGGTTGCGCTGGCTGTAGCCTCCCTTCAGGGCCAAGACGAGCCGGATCATCGTGACGCTGCCATCCACCTGGAGCACTACTGGGTTGGGCAGAGAAGTATCCAGATTAACGGCGTTGGCAGGCGGGTTGGGTACCTGGGTCTGAGGGGGGTTGGGCGCTGTTGGGGCTTGGGGCTGAGCAGTCGGGCTCCCAGAGGTGCGGCTAAACCAGGAGCTGAGCAAGCCTGAACGATGGGCATACCAGCCGCCCCCTCCCAAGATGGCAATCAGGAGAATATAGACAATCGGCGGCGGGCCAGAAGGTCGTGTGGCCATGGAACTCCTCCTGGGGAACGGGGATGACCCTCCTCTGTTGTATCAGCTACCCCCCTCTTTAGGGAGCAAAGTCTCTTACCTCCCGCAACTCAATTACATCAGCACGGGGATCTGCTTGGAGGACCTCCAACTCGATCCAGGCCCCCAGCGGCACCTGCCGCTCCAAGCGCACCGGCACGCGAAAGGCAATCTCATCCAGCATGGCCATCACCAGGTTCTCCTCCTCGCGCAGGTAGCCCAAGACCAAGGCCTGCCAAATCTGCCCCGGTCGCTGACGCAGGTACTCGATGCTCCAGTAGCGCTTGGACTTGCGCTCCACCTGAGCGGCCTCGGCCGTGCCTGGCTCGATCCCCAGCAACAATTGCTGCACCTTGGCTTCTGTCAAGGGCAAGGGATCCCCGCGCAAAAAAGCCTTGATCTGGTAGTGGGCCACCAGATCCAGGTAGCGGCGAATGGGAGAGGTCACCTGACAGTAGGCATCGAGCCCTAGCCCCGTATGTCGCCCCGGTTGGGTGGCCACTTCCGCCCGCGAGAGACAGCGCATGATGGCAAACGACCGAACCGGACCCTGGGGGTACAGATCCAAAACCTCCGGCGGGGGCAGCTCAGGAGCCGGCTGCAGGCGATAGGGCACCGGGATCCCGTTTTGGCGGGCAAAGCGAGCGGCTACCTCACCGGCCAGCACCATCATCTCCGCCACCATCTGCCGCGCCGGCGTATCCTCGATCACCCGCAGGTGGGGGATCTCGTCGATGACCTTGATGTCCTGCTCCGGCAGGCCGATGGGGATCGCCCCTTGCGCCAGTCGCCAGGCGTAGCGCCAGCGCGCTGCCCGAGCAATGGCTGTCAATTGGGCCTCCGCCCCCAACTCCAGCATCTCGTCGGCATCGTCGTAGGTGAGGCGGTAGTTGACCCGGATCTGGCTGAGGCAAATTTCGTAGTCGCGCACGGCCCCGTCGGATCCCAGCCGGATGCCGAAGCTAAGGGCAGGCCGCACCTCCCCCTGCACCAAGCTCATCGGGCCGGTGGACAACTCCGATGGAAACATCGGGATCACCCGCTCCGGCAAATAGACGCTGGTGCCCCGCTTGCGGGCTTCTAAGTCGAGGGGATCCCCCCACCGCACCCAACAACTGGGATCGGCGATGTGGATCCAGAGCTTCACCTCGTCATCCGACTCAAACTCGACGCTGAGAGCATCGTCGATGTCGCGGGTGCTGGCATCGTCGATGGTGTAGGTGTGAAGATGGGTGAGATCCCGGCGCAGAGGCAGATCCAAGAAGGGGGGAGGCCCGCCAAGCAAAGTTTGGGCGTAGCGCTCCACCTCCTTGGGAAATTGGGTGGGGATCCCCGTAAGGCGCAGGGCCAGGTTCTCGTGGCGGCTCCACAGGCCCAGGGCTACCAGGGCGTCAAAGGCTCCTTGAGGAGTGTCGGGAAATCCCATCAGTTGCAGCAGTTGCGAGACCCGCTCCCGATCCGAGGGGGTGAGGTTGTGGGAGAGATCCTCGTGGCTGCGAATGCTGGCCGCCGCTCCCTGCAAAGCTAGGCGCTCCAGCACCTCCAGACGAGCTCGTTCCGCTGGGCTCCAAGTGTACTTTTGCCCAGGCTGGGCCACCGCTGCCTTTAGGCGGGCCTCAAACTCGGCCTGCTCCTGCTGCCGCTGCTGGGCGACAGCAATTTGATGGAGAATTTCCTTCACCTGAGCCGGAGTACGCGGCTCGTAGCCTTCCCCCTTTGCCTTAAAGTAGACGTAATCCTCGCTCAAAAGACGGTAGGCAGCATAGGTGGAGACCGGGGAATCGTCGGAAAACAACAACTGGGCCATCTCCGACAGGCTCAGGGGCCGACGCTCCTCCTGAACCAATTCCCAGGCCAAAGCCAAACTTTCGGGATCCAACTTTGCCTGCACCGCCTGCCAAAAGCCCGGGATATCGGACACCGTAAAGCTGGAATTGCCGTTCAAGGCAAACGTAATTTGGCGAGGGTGAACGCTGTGCACCTGCCCCGAAGCCACGCCCAGCAGCAGGTTCTTTTTGCCCTCGGTGCCCTCAACTACTGCCAGTACCCGCTCGTTGTTGTGGCGAAACTCGACCAGCGTGCCCTTTTCCACCCTCTTTCCCCATGTAGGTTGCCGCCAGAATTGTATTTTCTCCTGGCTCTACTTCTCCTGCCCATGGGGAAAACCCGACAAGCCAAACCAGCCCCAGAGGGCGAGCGCTTGCCAGCGGGAGGATCCCAAGGCAGGGCGGAGGCAGTTGCCGAGCCGGCCAGAGGAGGTACCCGGCCTCTTCGTGTTTCTTTGGATATGCCGCCACCTCCGTCTGTATGTGATACCTTATTATCCAGGTTTAGGGGAAACTGACGAACCGGCTAGAGGTTGGCAGGTTTTTTCTTGGCGCCACCTCGGCTGTAGATTTGCCGATTTGTCCAGAGGTTCGCTAAGCGGGCTATCCTTTTTCCTTGGGCTTTCTTGCAGCAAAGGGATGAGCAGTGGACAACCCAAAGCGATTGTTGCTGATTGACGACGATCCAAACCTGATCCTTCTGGTGAAGGATTACCTGGAGTTTCGCGGCTACGAGGTGGTTGCGGCGAGCAATGGCCTGGAAGGGTTAGAGGCGATGCGCCACTTTACTCCGGATTTGATCATCTGCGATGTGATGATGCCGGAGATGGATGGCTACACGTTTGTCCAGACCATTCGCTCCAACAGCGCGACGGACTGGATTCCGGTGATCTTTTTGTCAGCCCGCGGGCAAACGGCAGATCGGGTGCGCGGCCTCAACACGGGGGCAGATGTTTACCTGGTCAAGCCCTTTGAGCCGGAAGAGCTGGTGGCTCAGGTGGAGTCCGTCCTCAAGCACACCGAGCGCCTGTTGCAAATGCAGAATGCGGGCATTCAGCCGGTCATCAAGTTAGATCGGGAAATCGAGCTCACCCCTACGGAAGCCAAGGTGATCCAGTATGTGGCCAGGGGCATGTCCAACCGCGAGATTGCCGAGGTGATGGGAGTGAGCCAGCGCACCGTCGAAAGCCATGTCAGCAACATGCTGAGCAAAACCGGCCTGCACAACCGCACCGAACTGGCCCGCTGGGCCCTCGAAAGTGGTTTGGGCAGAGGCTGAGGGGGCCTTTGTTGCATCGCCGCTTGCCGACAAAAGGGCAACTCAGGGGATCTGGCTTTTCCTCTCTGTCTGGGGGCAACTCTGGAGGGGCGGGCGAGCGTTGGGCAGGATCGGGGATCTTTCAACTCCTCTGCCCGCCGTCTGCGGTTTTGGCGGCAAACTGAAGAAGGTACCCCGCCACGGCTACGGTTTAGACCTTATGGGATCCCGTTTACCGCGTCCGGCCCGGCCCATCCGCTCCGGCCACTACCCGGCCAAGGAGCTGTGCAGCCAGTGCGGCCTCTGCGATACCCGCTACGTCGCCCACGTCAAGGAAGCCTGTGCCTTTTTGAACCAGCAGTTCACCCGCCTAGAAGAGCAAACCCACGGGCGATCGCGGGAATCGCTGCGCTCCAAATCGGAGGCCGTCAGCGACAGCGACTACTTCGGCGTCTACGAGGCAATGTACACGGCCCGCCGGCGGGATCCGATCCCGGGTGCCCAGTGGACGGGCATCGTCAGCAGCATCGGCATGAAGGCCCTCAGCAGCGGCCTAGTAGAAGGGGTGGTGTGCGTGCAGGCGGATCCCCGGGATCGCTTTCAGCCACGGCCTGTCTTGGCGCGTACCCCAGAAGCGGTCTTGGCGGCGCGGGTCAACAAGCCAACGCTATCGCCCAATCTCTCCGTGCTGGAGCAGGTGGAGCAAAGCGGCCTCAAGCGCTTGCTGGTGATCGGGGTGGGCTGCCAGATCCAGGCTTTGCGGGCGGTGGAGAAAAACTTGGGCCTGGAGAAGCTCTATGTGTTGGGCACGCCCTGCGTAGACAACGTCAGCCGCGCCGGGCTGCAAAAGTTTCTTGAAACCACCAGCCGCTCCCCGCAAACGGTGGTGCACTACGAGTTCATGCAGGACTTCCACGTCCACTTCAAGCACGAAGACGGCTCGGTGGAAAAGGTGCCTTTTTTTGGCCTCAAAACCAAAGAACTCAAAGACGTGTTTGCCCCCTCTTGCCTTACCTGTTTTGACTACGTCAACAGCCTGGCCGATCTGGTGGTGGGCTATATGGGATCCCCCTTTGGCTGGCAATGGCTGCTGGTGCGCAATGCGCGCGGGCGGGAGCTCTTGGATCTGGTTTGGGAAGAGCTGGAAACCCAGCCGGTGATCTCGCGGGGCTCGCGGCGGGCGGCGGTGCAACAGGGGATCCAAGCCTACGAGCAGGCCCTGAGCTTGCCCATGTGGCTGGCCCAGCTCCTGGCGGTGGCCATCCAGCGCTTTGGGCCGCGCGGACTAGAATATGCCCGCTTTTCCATCGACTCCCACTTTGTCCGCAACTATCTCTACGTCCGCCGCCACTATCCCCACAAGCTGGAGCAGCATGTGCCTCCTTTTGCCCGGCGCATCGTGGAGCAATACCAACTCCCCTCTCCCTAGGGGAGAGGGCCAACCCTAGAGCTCAGCAATAGCGGATCCCGGCTTCTGCCCAGCGGTCGATGGCCTGGCCCAGGCGTTCGCAATCGGCAATCAGGCTGATCCGCACGTAGCCTTCTCCCCCTTCCCCAAAGGCGTTGCCGGGAGTCACCACCACCCCGGTGGACTCCAAAACCCGCAGGGCAAACTCCGTCGATCCCTCGGGCGTGCCGTCGGCGGTGCGGGGGGTCGGGATCCAGAGGTACATCGTCGCCCGCGGCGGCTCGATCTGCCAGCCCAACTCGGCCAGGCGGGCAATGAGGTAGTCGCGTCGGCGGCGGTAGCGCTCCTGCACCTGCTGTAGGTAGCTATCTGGCAAGGCCAAAGCGGTCTCGGCCGCCTTTTGCAGGGCGCCAAAAATGCCGTAGTCGAGGTTGGTTTTCAGGGTGCGCAGGCTCTGGATAATCTGGCGGTTGCCCACCACAAAGCCTACCCGCCAACCGGCCATGTTGTAGGTTTTGGAGAGGGTGTGGAACTCCACGGCCAAGTCCTTGGCGCCAGGGATCTGCAGCAGGCTGGTGGGCCGGTAGCCGTCAAAGGCCAGCTCGGCATAGCACAGGTCGTGCACCAGGAGGAGGTCGTAGCGGCAAGCAAACGCCACCACTGCTTCAAAAAAGGAGCGGGTCGCCACCGCTGTTGTCGGGTTGTTGGGGTAGTTGAAGTAGAGCAGCCGCGCCTGCTTGGCCACCTCCGGCGGGATCTCTTGCAGGTCGATGAGCCATCCTTTCTCCGGGCGCAGCAGCAGTGGGTAGATCTGCCCGCCGGCAATCAGGGGACCGCGAAAATGGGGCGGGTAGGCAGGGCTAGGCACCAGCACCAGATCCCCTGGATCCACGTAGGCCAGGGCCAGGTGGGTCAGGCCCTCTTTGGATCCCAATAGAGGCAGCACCTCGCCATTGGGATCCAGCTCCACCCCGTAGCGGCGCCAATACCACTCGGCAATTGCCTGGCGAAAGCTAGCCGTGCCCTCGAAGGGTGGGTAGCCGTGGTGAGCGGGATCGGCAATGGCGGCCTGGGCCGCCTCCACCACCGGCTGGGGGGTGGGGCCATCGGGGTTGCCCATGCCCAGATCGATCAAATCCAACCCCTGCTGGCGGGCGCGGGCCTTCAGCTCATCCAAGCGGGCAAAGACATAGGCAGGCAGTTTGTTCAGCCGCTGGGCAGGGGCGAGGGCACGGTTCATAGCAAGGAGGGGAAACGAGTGCAGCCGGTGTCTGATGGGAGGTTAGCTACCTAACTTACCGCCAGAGCTGCCTTCAGGGCAATGATTGAGATCAGCGGGTTTGGGCATCTGGGATCCCAAAGGCTAGGATAGAAGTCTGGGTTCGGCTTTTTGGCAAGCGGAGCAGTGGCTTTACCCCTTGTAGCCGTTGTGGGTCGCCCCAACGTGGGCAAATCCAGCCTCGTCAACCGCCTGGCGGGGGTGCGCTCGGCCATTGTCCACGACGAGCCGGGCATCACGCGGGATCGCCTCTACCAAGAGGTGGAGTGGAACGGGCGCCGCCTGCGGGTGGTGGATACCGGCGGCCTGGTCTTCTGCGACGACAGCGAGTTTTTGCCCCACATCCGTCAGCAGGCCATGGCGGCGATGGCCGAGGCCCACGCTGTAATCTTTGTGGTGGATGGCCGCGAGGGGCTGACCCCTGCTGACAAAGAATTGGCCGATTGGCTGCGCAGACAACCCCTGCCGGTAGTGGTGGCCGTCAACAAGTGCGAGTCGGGGCAACTGGGCCTGGCGCAGGCGGCGGCTTTTTGGGAGTTGGGGCTGGGGGAGCCGATCCCTTGTTCTGCCGTCCACGGCAATGGGGTAGCCGAGCTGTTGGAGGCGGTGCTGCCTCACTTGCCCGAAGTGGCCCAAGAAGCCGCAGATGAGCCGGATCCCATCGCCGTGGCCATTGTAGGGCGGCCCAACGTAGGCAAGTCCAGCCTGCTCAACCGCCTGGTGGGATCCGAGCGGGCCATTGTCAGCCCCATTGCTGGCACCACCCGCGATGCCGTTGACACCCTGGTGGAGTGGGAGGGGCAGAGCTATCGTCTCATCGACACGGCTGGGATCCGCAGAAAAAGCCGGGTGGAATATGGGGTGGAGTTTTTCAGCATTAACCGCGCCTTCAAAGCCATCCAGCGCTCGGACGTGGTGCTGCTGGTCATTGACGCCCTGGAGGGGGTAACCGAGCAGGATCAGCGGTTGGCTGGCCGCATCGAAGAAGAAGGCCGCGCCTGCATCATCGTTGTCAACAAGTGGGACGCGGTGGAAAACAAAGATACTCACACCATTAACGAGTACACCCGCGAGATCCGCGAGCGGCTTTATTTCATTGACTGGGCACCCCTGTTGTTTGTCAGCGCCCTCACGGGGCAGCGCACCCACAACATCTTTGCCGAGGTCAACACAGCGGTAGCCGCCCATCGCAAGCGCATCGCCACCTCCGTGGTCAATGAAGTTCTCCAGGATGCCCTCGCCTGGCAGTCACCCCCCGCCAACCGCCAGGGCAAGCAGGGCAAAATCTACTACGGCACCCAGGTGGCGGAGCGGCCTCCCACCTTTCTCCTGTTTGTCAACGATCCCGATCTGTTCAAAGAGAACTACCGCCGCTACCTGGAAAAGCACTTCCGGCAAAACCTCGACTTCACCGGTACCCCCATTCGCTTTCGCTGGCGCAGCAAATCCGAGCGCCTGGTGGGACGGGCAGTGCAAAAATTGGAGGGTTCCCTGGCCTCTCGTTAGGCCCTCTGGTGGACGAAGCTCTCTTCTGAAAGCGTATGGCTGTGGATCCCAACGTCAAAACCCTGGTGGAGAATCGCCGCGCCCGCTTCGAGTACGAGATCTTGGAGACCTACGAAGCCGGGATCCAACTGACCGGCACAGAGGTAAAGTCCATCCGAGCGGGCAAAGCCAACTTGCAAGACGCTTTTGCCCTCTTTCGCGATGGCGAGGCCTGGCTGCACAACTTGCATGTTGCCCCCCACGGAACTGCCAGCAAGGTGTTTAACCACGACCCGACCCGCCGCCGCAAGCTGTTGTTGCACCGCCGCGAGATCGACCGGCTGCGGGGCCTGGTGGAGCAAAAAGGCCTGACTGTGGTTCCCCTGCGGCTGGTGCTCAACCGCGGCTGGATCAAGGCTCACCTGGGCGTGGCCCGCGGCAAAAAGCTCCACGACAAGCGACAAGCAATTAAGGAACGGGAGACGCGGCGGGAGATCCAGCGGGAGCTCAAGGGGCGCTAGGGCCCGACAAGCTCCTGGCAGCTCCTATTTTCCGAGGGGGGTGGCCCAAAGCCGCTGGAGCATGACTCTAGTCAATGATATGCTGGACTATACTGAAAATAATGTACAATATGTTCAGTATGGCTGCTTGGTATGGCTAGGTATGTAAAACCGAGAGAAGCGGCGGATTATTTTGGGGTGTGTCTCCACACCTTGAGGCGATGG